>PWZC01000167.1 GCA_003567615.1 Gemmatimonadota bacterium
ACGCCGGGTACGGGGACGGCCCCCCTCGGGGCGACGGGCCCTACGCCGCCATGGCCCATGCCCGAGGCAATGAATATCTGGATGAGGAGTATCCGGAGCTCACCCGGATCATCCGGGCGGTGGTCCTGACGGACGGGAGCTGACCGGGCAGGTCATGGCTTTGCCCCCCTGCGGACCCGTTCCATTCTCCCGGTGAATCGTATCTCCCGATCATTCGTATCTCCCGATCAATCGTAGAAATCGACCACGCCCGTCGTGAGGTCGTACATGCATCCGACAATCTTCACCTCCTTCTTTGACACCATCTCTGCAATGATGGGGCTGTCCTGCAGGATCCTATCCGTATTGAGCAGGACGTTTTCCTTGGCCACATCGGCGACGAAGGCCCGATCCTCGGACGTGGCCTTTCCCCTGGTGGCAGTGACTGAGGCTACGGCGGGCCTCAGATTCGCCAGCATGGACGTGATGTTGCCCAACCTGACATCATCTACCGCGGCCTTCACTGCACCACAGTCGCTGTGACCCATTACAAGGATCAACTTCGAACCCGACACCTTGCAGGCAAACTCCATGCTACCAAGGATGTCGGTGTTCACGAAGTTACCCGCCACACGGGCGTTGAAGATGTCGCCCAACCCCTTGTCGAAGATGACCTCCGCGGGCTTCCGCGAGTCGATGCAGCCCAGAACTATGGCGTGGGGGGTCTGTCCCAGGGCAGTGCGGCCGACATCAACCAGATAGTCGCGGTACAGTGGCTTGCCATCCAGAAAGCGTTCGTTCCCGATCTTGAACTTCTCAAGAATCTCGTCGGGGCTCATCTGGGGTCGGAGTTCTCGCATCCAGGTATCCTCTCATTGAATCACCAAGGTGTTGCCGAACAATTCCTTATCCCTCATGCGGTGAAGCCGCCATCAACCACGGGGTCCGTCCCGGTTATATCGGCCGCCTCATCCGGACTCAGGTCCAAGATGCCTGCCGCGAGCTCCTCCGGTTGGGCAAACCGGCCCGGGGGGGGTTCCCTCGGCCAGCACTTCGCACGCACCCCGCTTCCCCACCATGCTTTCGCTTCAGATCCTCGAAGAAGGGCATCTCCGACACATGGGTGTGACCACTCCCGCCGGTGCAACCGTGTTCACCCGAATGCCTCCGTCCACGATCCTCTTCCGTTTACCTCGTCAACGCTTCGGCTGAAATCTATCGCAGCCTCGACGCTGGCCGCCACGGCCATGGACGCCCGACGCTCGGGCCATGGGTAGCGGGTGCCCACACGTCGCAAGGATACCGGGCATGGATTCAACAATCTCCTCAGGAATCCGAAGACACACTGAGCGCCGTGACTGTGAGAAGAATAAGACTCAACCCAATCAACTGAATAACGCCC
The DNA here is from genome assembly GCA_003567615.1 of Gemmatimonadota bacterium. Classification (GTDB taxonomy): domain Bacteria; phylum Gemmatimonadota; class Gemmatimonadetes; order Longimicrobiales; family Gaopeijiaceae; genus PWLA01. Next base: position 1,382 of record PWZC01000167.1, read on the forward strand.
AGGCTCTCGTCCAAAATGAAAACCCCGAATAGTGACGCGGTGACCGGTTCCACCATCGCTACAATTGAGGCAGCAGCGGGTGTGGTGTTTCTCACTCCGATGATGTAGAGAATGAAGGACAACCCGGCGCCCAGCACCCCCAACACCAGGAAGAGTGGCCAACTCGATGCCTCCAGCACCGCCACGGTCTGATGGGCGTCACCCAGGCCGATCAGAATGGCGGCGAGTACAGCGAAGGCGATGACGAGAATCGCCTGTGGGCTGCCGTGGGGTGCCGCATACTTGAACCCGAATATGAATACCGCATAGGAAAGGCCGGAAAGAAGCCCGGCACCGACTGCGACTGGGGTAACGGCGCCCGCTCCTACATCGTAGATACCCGTAAGCAGAACGATACCGAGCATGACCATGGCGATTGCGGCCCACTTGGACAGGGTCGGTTTTTCGAGCTTGAGTGTGAAAGACACAAGATATACGAAAATCGGCGCACAATACATTAAAGTGGCTGCAACGGCGACACTGCCCTCTGCGATGCTTATGAAATAGAATGTGAAGTTGCCGCTTACGCCCAGGCCTGCAATGACAGACCAGAACCACAGTCGGCGACTTGCCAATCCACTATCGCGGTGGCGGAACGCCAGCCACACCAGAACGAAGAGCAGGCCGATGGCACCCCGGTAGAACGACACCACGATTGGGTCCCAGCCCTCGGCCGTGAGAATCCCGCCAATCCCGCCCGAGAGTCCCCAGCAGAGTGCCGCGAGCAGGACGAATGCAGGTCCCAGACGCTTCACACGGTCAGATGACACGAATGACACCGGGGCGCTCTACTCCCACTGGGACAATCACCACTGCTCACCCACGATCACCCGCTCCCATATCTCCTGACCCGGATAACATGATTCAGGGACATTCGAAAATAACTGCCTCACCGTCCACTTGCCCTCGTCCTGTTGGGAGAGACCCTTTCGCGTAGACGTGCCCACTTCTACCGAACCCGGAGCGCTTGGCGCGACGCGGGCCCAGGAGGGGATGTGACGAGCCGCACGGGTTGGCCGGAGGGTGCGTAGCGGGTGTGTCGGCTTGAGCCCTTCACTCTGCCGCGTCCTATACGAAGTCGGGCATCCATGCGCAGTCACATCCTCCCGTACGTCGGCTTGCCATTGGATTCGTACGTCATAAATACCACACCGCTTTCGAATGCGCGCGACTCGGTGAGCGTGAACCGGGTGGGGTCAATGCCTTCGGGGAAGAGGCGCTTGCCCCTGCCGAGGATGACCGGGAAGATGAAGAGGACCAACCGGTCCACGAGGCCTTCGGCCAGGAGCGACTGTAGGAAGTGGGCGCTGCCAATGATGAGGGGAGAGGAATGCTCCGCCTTGATCCGCTCGACCGCCACGGCAAGATCTCCTTCGATGAGCCGAGCACTCTTCCAGTTCACCTGCTTGAGCGTGCGCGACGCCACGTACTTGGGGACATCGTTCATCTTGCGGGCGAACGGGTTGTCGGCAGAGGCCCTGGGCCAGTAGCCAGCAAAGATCTCGTAGGTCTTACGGCCCAGGAGCAGCGCGTCCATACGCTCGATGCCTTGCAGGATCACGGCGCCCGAGCCTTCCTCGAGATACGGGAACTGCCACCCCCCGTGCGGAAAGCTGCCTTCGCGGTCCTCGTCCGGCCCGCCGGGCGCTTGAACGACGCCATCGAGCGTGACGAACATCTGGACGGTGAGCTTAGCCATGCCCATCGGGAGACCTCCTTCTTGGCCGGGACGTCGGCTTCAGCTTGCATCTTGCCCGTCACCGACCACTCATTCCAGCCGAGATTGGGGCCCTTCGGTCTACCAGTCGACGGCGGTCCGAATGGCCCCAACCTGGGAAACGATTGCGTCGATCACCACCTCGGGCCGGTCGAGTTGAATCCAGTGACCGCTTCCCTCACCCACGGTAACCTCCTCCGCTCCGAGTTCAAGTGCCAGTTGCTGGAGAGCGTCTATCAACGCCTGCTCTTCGGGGGCGCTCCGATCCGCTACGACAACAACGACAGGTATGTCAGGATCAAGTCGCTCCGTGGCACGGAGCGACTCCATCATGCGACAGGTCTCCATCCCTTCTGAGAAGACCGCTGCCAAGGCCCCGGTTCGTGCACGAAGGGCCCCGTGAGCCTCACGTTGCTCAGCCGGGAGGGCTGATCCTTCGAGCGGGAAAAGTCGGGGCAAGAGCAGTCTGGGAAGCCCCACCGCGGTGAGTCGGACAAGCGTCCCATAGCCCAAACGCTGAGACGTGCTTGGGCCTCCGCATGGAAGGGTTTCCACAGCAGGATCGATCAGGACCAGACCAGCCACCTTCTCCGGAGACTCCGCCGCCTTCAGCCGTACGTATGCACCACCGTTTGAATGACCGACCAAGAGGTACGGCGGCTCTTCCCCCGCGAGTTCCAACAACCGGGCGAGTTCTTGCACCACTCGCCAAGCCGTACGCGGATGCGGCCCCGGATCGCTCCACCCCAATCCAGCGCGATCGTAGGCACAAACTCTCGTCACTTCAGCGACCGCCGGTTGTACCAGAGACCAATGGTTCACATCGTTCCCCCAGCCGGCCTCAAGGAGCACAACAGGGCTTCCTTCTCCAATACAGTATAGATGGAGCCGATGGGAACCCAAATCGACTGATACCCCGGGTGCAGGATGCAACTGGAGATCCCGCCGCTCACTGAGAAGCTGATATAGAGCTCCGATCCCACCCAAAAGCATGGCGACCAGGAATCCGACCGCGAGCCACTTTTTCATGGAGTCGTCCGTCTCAAACCCACAATCTATTTTTGCCTATTTGATCAACGACCTGTTCCACCCGGGAAGGAGGCTCCGTCGTATGGACACAAAGGAAACCAGCCATGTCGATTCGGTCCGTAATCTTCTGGCTGGGACTGATGCCCACAAGGATTCCATTACGGCTCACCCGGGCCCTCCCCACGTCGAGATCGAAATTCTCCGGCCCGCCCTCATCAACCCCGACCGCCCGGGTCGGTGTCGTGGGCACCCCCCGTACGATCCGGGACTCGAACGGCGGCGCTTTCACCGATGACACCGGCGAGTCCGTTGGCCCCGGGATCCCAGCCTCAGGCCGCCGTCAGGAGGAGTACTGGGAACGCCGTCTTGGGAGCGAAGGCTCTTGTGGTCATATAGCCAAGCTTTCGTCCGCTCCATCGACCTGAAGGCCATCTGACCCACCTGTTCGCGAGGATTCGCGTTGTCCACCCCAGAGAGAAAGTCCCTGCCTCTCTCACTCGACGCGATGATCTCTTCCAGGAGCCCGCGCGGATCGGGCGGCGCATGAACCCTGCCTTTCCTTCTCGCGGCCCGAAGTTCATCGGGGGCCAGTGTCTGGGTAATAGACCATTCCCCAAAGAAAGCCATCGAATGAAGCGGCTTGGCTGATTCCGAAGTCCGGACGGATTGAGGCGACCACGTATGACTTCCACGGCTCGGCCAACGCGTCCGTGTCTTCACCTGGCTGGTACCGCTGGAACTCAACCGGATCCGAAACCGAGGTGTCGAACCAGCGGGGCTCGCTCCCCCGCCAGACCACCACCAATTCCACCTGCCGCACGCCTTCGCATTCCCCCTTCTTCCTTGGGTCCTGGTGCCCACGAGTTCTTCTGGTGAATCCCCATTCACCGGAACGTAGCCCTGCGCTATCGGACACGGCCAGGCAGTGTCCCAGCAGGCACCAGCGGCAAACTGAGCGCCGCGTCATGGACATCGACACGTCTGAGCAGATGCCAACTGAGTGCGCTGACCCAGATCAGTACGATCAGAATGGTGAGCCTCTGAACCAAGCCGCCCTGGCTCAGAAAGCCGTGCAGCAGAAAGACAGGAAGGATCAGCCACGGGAAATAGCTCAAAAACCTCGAGGGGTGACCGAGTCGTCCCAGAACGGAGTGCGTCTGCCAGGCCGCGATCAGAAATGGTACCACTCCGAAGAGAACAAAGAATGCGTGTATGACCGTCCATGGACTCTGAAAGTACAGCTCCATGTCGGCAGGGACGGCCGCACCAGCCAACATGACTCCCAGAATGGCAAGCCACCACCCAGCAGCCCGGGATTCCCCTCGAGATCGCAGGTACCCCATGAAACCCAGCCCCGACAAGGCCACGAACGCACCCGTCAGAAAGAAGCAGGCCACATTCATGGCCAGAGGATTACTGGCCCCAAATGCTCCGAGCTCACTCGCCGCGTGATACAGGTGGGAGTAACCCGGTTCGAGCGCGCCGAACAGAAGCAAGGTCACTGCCCACCAGGGAGTGGCGAGGATTCCGAGACGAAGCAGACTCTTTCTCATTGCTGTCCCAAATCTGGAGAGTGACCAAGCCCTTACTGCTCACCTTCGGCGTTATGTCGCGGACTCGGAGTTCGCGCAATGCATCTTCCGTTTTCTGATGTCGAACTCTCTGGCGACCTGCCTTCCTTCCATGGCATCTGGCCGCATCTCGGGTAGCCCCCCACACAATCGCCGCAAACGGGGTGGACCTGGGGTGCTCAAGACCTGGGGTGATCGAACGGGCATCAGCCAACGAATCTGTCGAGGGCAACCAACGCCAGAAACGCCACGCCCGAGAAAGCCAGCATCCCCTGGGCCACCATCGCGGGCGCAAGACTACCGGTCAACCAGCGGCTACCAGCCAGAAGAACGCCAGTCCCGACCGCCACGGCGGCGCTGTGCCACACGTTCGGAGGGAAGATCACCATCCACATCCCCACAAAGGCCACCGTGGATCCCGTGACTGCCAAGCCAGGTCCCCTCCAATCGTCCAGCAGGGAGTACAAGACGCCTCGAAAGAACAACTCCGTCAACAAAGTGCCTACCACCAACAAGACCCCGAGCATCAAGAGATAGAACGCCTGTAGGAGCCCACCGTAACCCAGCAATACCTCGTCAATCGAGTATCCGGAGGTCGTGGGGACAAACCGGCCGACAACGCTTGGGATGACGATCAAGAACGCGATCAATATCATCGTCACGACCATGATCCTGGACCACGGTGACCACCCGAACGGAAGTACGTGCTCGAACCGGTTCGATGCCCAAACCATCAAGCCACTCGCCACCACCACGCAGAGGAAAGCCCCGGCCACAGTCGTCACCAGCCAAGTCCCGAGGAGGCCACCAACCAGCATTACGGCATAGAAAGACAGTGCCGTCCGGACATCCTTCGCAGTAGTTGTTGTGTCCATCACGGCTCTCCCGTCAGGTGAAGTGGCGCACCCTCATCGACGCACGCAACCCCGCTAACCCTGGTCCGCCCCGTCCTTCCATCTGGACCTTGGCACCATCTCTCTCCGCCCTCCCGGCTCCTCGAATTGACCCCCCCCGGGTTCGGAGGAGACTCGGTGAGTTGAGTCCGGAGGGCTTCGTCCCGAGCCTTCCGCTCGGCCTGCTTTGAGCCCCCGAACCCCTCTGGGCCCTTCTCCAGAAACGCCTGCTTCCACCTCGATAGCGTCGCCGGGTGGATGTCGAAGGCCCGTGCTACCTCAGCGTCGGACTTCTCGCTCTTCAGCACCTCCAGCACCACCGTGAACT
>PWZC01000365.1 GCA_003567615.1 Gemmatimonadota bacterium
AATGTGCGGGAGCTGGAGAATGTCCTGGAGAGGGCCCTGATCCTGGCCGGGGACGAACGGATCGACCCGGAGGATCTGCCGGCCGGGCTGGGCCGGGAACCGGAACCCCAGTGGGCGACGCCTGACGAGGCAGAGGGTGTCGGCGGCATGGATCCGGCGCTGGCCCGGACGCATGGCGACCTCTCGATCAAGCAGCGCACGGCCGAGTTGGAACGGGTGCTCATCCAGGAGGCCCTCCGCCGCACCGGGGGTCATCGGGGACGGGCAGCGGACCTCCTGGAGCTGAGCGATCGCGCTCTCCGCTACAAGATCCGGGAGTACGGACTCGAGCCCGAGGTGTAGGTCGGGGTACTCCCGGACGAGCTCGAGCCCGAGGCGAAGGTCGGGGTATTCCCGGACGAATCGGACCGGAAGAGAGTTCCGGTTTTCGGAAGTCTTTGTCGCTTGCGGAGGAGTTCGGTTCGGCTCGCGATCTCTGCAAGTGACTGCCTGGCAGTGATTTGCTCCACAGGCACATCTCTTCCAATGGAGTCCGGCGTCATCCGGTCCCTCATTCGGGAGATGTCGCCATGCGGCGCCTTCGCACGTGCTCCGGCTTTACCCTCATCGAATTGCTCCTGGTCCTGGTGATCGGGGGGATCATGAGCATGGTGGCCATCCGGAGCTTCAGTCAGGTCCATGGATCCCTGGGGGCTCGCACGGCCCAGTCCACCTTCACCGGCATGCACGCCCAGGCCCGGGCCATCTCCGTGGAGCACGGGATCCCCGTCCTCCTCCGGGTCGACCCGGAGATTGGAGCGGTCAGCATCCAGGACCTGAGCGGCGAGGTTCTCCGGTCGCGGGACTTCGCCGCCTCCTACGACGTGACCATCGGAACGCCCAACGGGGTCGTGGACCTCTGCATGGTGCCCCGCGGCTTCGCTGACCCCCGGTGCGGAAATGTGAACGACCGGACCGAGATCACCTTCACCCGGGGGAATCGGGTCCGGAGCGTGACCCTCCTGCCCCTGGGCCAACTGGGGGAGGCGTAATGGACGCCCTGATCCGCACCCCTCCGGAGGTCCCCGCCTTCCCCCGTCGATCCCCTCGCGGTGGATTTTCCCTCGTCGAGGTGATCGTGGCCCTCATGGTCCTGAGCATCGGAATCCTGGGAATGGCCGCCGGCGCCGGCTGGATGGTGCGGGTGGCCCACTTCGGGGAGCTGGAGACGCGCCGGAGCGCAGCCCTTCAGTCGGCGGTGGAGACCGTCCGCGCCCAGCCCTTCGACCAGGTCGTCTCCGCTTCCGAGTCGTTCGGAGACGTCACCGTGAGCTGGACGCCCGGCCCCGCCGGCACGAATGCCCGAAGCGTCGAGTTCGTCGTGGTGGGCCCCGGGCGCATCTCCTCGCCCGGTGGCGGCATGCCACCGGTGGGGACGGCGGTGACGGACACCTTCACGTACACCCTCCTGAGACGGGACTGACCCGGAGATCCGAGATGAACACTGAATCCAGATCGCCGGGCCGAACCTCCTCGTCAGCGGGGGGCAACCGGGAGTCCACGCGTCTCGGGGGGCGGCGGGGGTTGACCCTGGTAGAGCTCCTCATCGCCATGGTTGCGGCCGGAGTCGTCATGGCGGCGGCCTACCAGCTTCTCCTCACGAACCAGCGCCTCTACACGTCGCAGCGGGAGAACGTCATCGGCCACCAGACCATCCGCGCCGGCTCCGAGATCCTCTTCTCCGAGCTCCGGGAAGTGAGCCCCGGGGAGGGGGATCTCCTGGGGATGCAGCAGCGGCAGGTCGAATTTCGGGCGCTTCGGGCCTTCGGGCTGGTGTGCCACGTGAACGCCCCTCAATCCAGGCTCTCGGTGATGGTCCTGAGCGACCAGTTTGCCATAGGGCAGGGAATCGCCGTGTTCGTGGAGAACGAGCCGGAGATCGCATCAGATGACTTCTGGTCCGAGGCCTCGGTCCAGAACGCGTCGTCCGGAGCCGGTAGCTGCACCCAGGCCGGAACGCTCCAGACCATCACGACCTCGGGGCTGTCCAGCACGGTCTACGACGGGATCCGCGCCGGCGCGCCCATCCGCTCCTTCGATCCATACACCTACGGCGCCTTCCAGGTAGGGGGGGAGTGGTATCTGGGCCGGCGTGTGGGCGGCGGAACCGTCACACCGCTGGTCGGACCCCTGGACGGAGAGGAAGGTCTCCGCTTCCAGTATCTGGACAGCTCGGGCGCGGCCACCACCACCGCCGCCGACGTACGCCGCATCCGGATCACCCTGGAGACCCGCTCCGGAGCGCTGGACGGGCAGGGGCAGGCCATCACCGATGTACTCACCACCGACGTCTTCCTCAGGAACTGATCCTGGAGGGGAGAGGATCCCATGGACACCCGGACCAACCCGACCTACGAGACCACCCGCGCCCCGGACCCCCATCACAGTGGGGACGGCGCCCGGGCGGGCTTTGCTCTCCCCGCCGCCATCCTGGTCCTGGCCGTGGTGGCGATCCTCATCGCCGGCGGCTTTCACCTGGCGAACCAGGAGCAGCAGGTGGGCATGTCGTCGGAGCGCTCTACCCACGCCTTCTACATGGCCGAGTCGGCCTTGGGGGAGGCACTGGCCAACTGGAATCCATCCCTGGCCGGTTCGACTCGGTGGGAGTTCGGTCCATCCATGGTACAGAACTCGCCCCGGGGGTCGGCCAGCGTGCAGGTGATGCGGGTCGATGAGCGCCTCTACTACATGCAGAGCACCGCGCAGGTGAATGAGGGCGGCGCCCTCAGCCACGGAGCCCAGCGGACGCTGGGCCTCATGGTCCGTCAGCACTCTGCCGACTTCCCCGTGGATGCAGCGCTCACCACGCAGGGAGAGGTGCGCCTGCGTGGCTCATCGCTCATCGATGGGCACGACCGGATTCCTGCGGGTTGGAATCAGTGTCCCCCCATGGGTCCGACCCGCCCCGGTGTGAGGTTGGCGGAAGGTGGCACGGTGGACGTGGGTGGAAGCGCCGATATCCAGGGAGACCCCCCTCATCTGCTGGACAGCGAGATCGACGACGACACCTTCACACAGTTCGGAGATGTGACGTGGGACGAACTGGTGGCCATGGCCACCATCGTCATCCCCGCCGACGGGTCGGCCGGCGGGACCCATACCATCAACAACACCTGGCCCTCGCTGGACACGGACGACAACTGCAACGTGTACAATCGGGACACCGGATCGGGAGATATGTGGAATTGGGGAGAGCCGGGATTCAGGGATGACCCGAATCACCAGTTCGCGCCCTGCTTCACCCACTACCCCATCGTCTACGTCAACGGGAACGCCCGAATCCAGTCCGACGGTGTCGGGCAGGGAATCCTGCTGGTGGAAGGCGATGTGGACCTTCGGGGGAACTTCAACTTCTACGGCATCCTCATCGCACAGGGCTCGCTGGAGACCCAGGGCGGCGCTGATCCTCGCATCGTAGGGGGGGCCATCGCCCGGAACGTCGAGTTGGAGCGGCAGAGCTATGTGGGAAGCTCCCAGATCAACTTCTCGTCGTGCGTCATCAACGAGGTCATGACCCACGCCCAGGGGTTGAACTGGGCCTTCCCGCTGGCCTCCCGGGCCTGGGCGGATGTGACGGCGGGCTCGTACTGAGGAGTCGGTCGCCCCCCCTGGTGACCCCGATCCTCGCGGCGGGTCGGGGGGTGGAGGCATATTGAAGGGAGTGCGGTGCCTCCCGTCCCCTCCGTCCCTCCGACCATGCCTGATACTCGCTTCACCCTGGACCGCATCGTGGACGGCAAGCACGCCGTCCTGGTGGCGCCCGGGCGTTCCGATCCCGATCGGCCCCTCGTCCTTCCCTATCCATGGCTCCCTGCCGAGGCCCGGGAGGGCGATATCCTGGCAGCCACGCCCCTCCCCGACGGCGGGGTGAGCCTGAAGGTGGATCGGACCGCCACCCGCGTGGCCCGGGAGCGCCTCTCCCGCCTCCGGGACCGGATCCCCAAGGGCCCGGACGGAGACCTCTCGCTGTGAGTCTCGCGCTCGCGGACCAGGTGGAGCTCGCGGACGACCGGGGCGGATTCCAGGAGAGCCCTCGCCTCCAGGGGTCCCGGCGGCTCATCCCCCTCCTCGCCGCAGGGCTCCTGTTCCTTGCAGTGGGGTGCGCCCCGGGCCCTGAGCCCGCCCCGCCGCCGGCGCCACCCCCCGAGGAGCCGGCCCCTCCCATTCCCGATCCGGATGTGGCCGAGCCGCCCATGGACGAGCCGTTGCCGGAGGTCCATGCCGACTCCCTTCTCCTGTTCATGCTGGATGTGGGGCAGGGTGATGCGGTGCTCCTGGTGGTTCCGGGAGGGCGCGCCGTCCTCTACGACGGCGGGGCGGGGGACAGCGCGGCCCGTGACCACCTGGCCCGACTCGGGGTGGACTCGCTGGAGTTGGTGGTGGCGTCCCACCCCCACCGGGATCACATCGGGGGGCTGCCTGCGGTGCTTCGCTCTACCCCGCCCACCTTCATTGTAGACAACGAGGTCGTCCACACGTCGGCCACCTACGAGCGGTACCTGGAGGCTGTGGTGGAGGAAGGGATCTCACGCCTGGAGCTGGAACCGCGCACCCTCACCCTGGATGGGGTGGCGCTGGACATCCTCCCTCCACCGGAGCAGCCCACCTGGGGGCTGAACGACCGGTCGGTGGGGATGGTGGTTCGATGGGGTGAGCTCACCTTCACGCTGGGCGGTGACGCCGAGGATCGCCTCTGGGGGTGGTGGCTCGAGCAGTCCCTGGTTCCCGACGGTCCGGTTCAGCTCCACAAGGCAAGCCACCACGGGTCCCGAAATGGGGACATCCGTCCGGTGATCCAGCGCCTTCGGCCCGAGACGGTGGTGATAGGCGTGGGTGATGGGAACACCTTCGGCCACCCCCACGCCGAGGCTCTGGCTCTCTACCGTGAGGTGGAGGCCCAGGTCTACCGCACCGATCGCCATGGCACCATCACGGTGACCGGTTGGGCCGACGGTCGCATCCGGGTGGTTCCGGAGCGCAGCGACGATTCCCATGACACCTCGTCCCCCCTTCCCCCGCCGTGTGTGGACCTGAACACGGCCTCCCGCGACGACCTGCAGCGCATCGTGCACATCGGCCCCGGTCGGGCGGATCAGATCATGGCGCTCCGACCCCTGGCCTCGGTGGAGGACCTTCTGGCCGTGTCGGGGATCGGGGAGGCCCGGCTTCAGGATATTCTTGAAGAAGGGCTCGCCTGCTTGCCGTGAGGGGAGGCGCTCCCTGGCCGGTGGTCCCGTCTCAGCCAGCCTCCCCACCCCGGACGAAGCGGGCCAGCTCCGGACCCTCCTCCCCTGTGTCGGTATCCACAGTCACAAGAAGGAGTTCGTCTCCGTCCAGGAGGAGGCGCCCTCCCTCCGAAAGGGCGGCGAAGAACTCCTCTTCCACCTCCATGGCGCCTTCGCAGAAGCGCCGGGTGGCGGCAATCCCCTGCACCGCGAAGCGGCCGTTGTCCACGAAGCCGATCGCACCGAACCGGTTGCACCCTCCGGATCCGGTGGCGGCGGCCTCCCGGGGGTCCCAGGCGAGGAAGGGCCAGTCGGGCCAGTCCCGCGGGAGCCCGATCGCCTCTCCGGATAGATGGGTCAGGAGCCACACGCCCTCGGAGAGCGCCCGGGCTCCAGGGTCCGCGGGGCCGGTGACGGCTTCGGACGGGGTCTCGGCGGCTTCGTCCACGGCGCCTTCCTCGACGCCGACCTCTCCGGCGGGCACGGTACCCTCACCGCTGGTGTCGCAGCCGGTGAGGGTAACGGTGGCCCCAAGGAGGACCAGGGTGACGACGAGAGCGGGGAGGCGGATCAGCTTCAGGAACGCGCGGTGGAGTGGGGGGTGCATGGCGAGGTCGGACGGAGGGGTGGGGACGAAGGATATCGGGTTCGGGACGATGTTGGGTTCCGGCTCCGGTTCGAGGTCGAGACCTGCCGGGCTGGCGGGGCTCGACCGGTGGGGACCTCCTTGCCGGTGTGAAACCCCTTGAAGGTTGGGAAATCCCCCATACCCTTCAGGATCCGTCCCGCACGCCCTGAGGATACCCCTTTGACTGTGGTGACGTCCATCCCCGCTCCCTCACCCGGAGGTTCGCATTCCGGCCCTTGATGCCCTGCGCCCGGAACCTCGGGAGTCACTGGGGGCGTTCCTGGGGCGAGGCTGGCCGCTCCTGGGATTCGGTCTGGTCCTGGCCTTCTTCTCGAGCTTCGGCCAGACGTTCCTCGTCTCGCTCTTCGTTCCGGGTATCCAGGCCGAATTCGACCTGTCCAACGCCCGATTCGGTGCTCTGTATTCGGTGGCCACCCTGGGGAGCGCCTTCCTCATGCCCTGGGCCGGAGCGCGGCTGGACCGGGTGCGGCTGCCCACCTTCACCCTGGGGTTGGTGGCGCTCATGGCCGCGTCGGCCGTGGGGATGGGACTGGCGCCTGTGCTGCCGGCCCTGGTGGTGGCGCTGGTGGGGATCCGACTGGCCGGCCAGGGCCTCGCTTCCCACACCGCCATGACCGTCATGGCCCGCTATCATGGGGAGCGTCGGGGTGTGGCCCTCAGCGTGGCCGGGTTGGGATATCCGCTGAGCGAGGCGCTCCTCCCCCTCCTGGTCCTGGCCGTGGTCGGGACCGTGGGGTGGCGGGTGGGGTGGTTCGGGGTGGCTGGGGTCTCCGTCCTTCTCTTTGGCCCCCTCCTCTGGCTCCTCCTCCGGATGTCGGGTCGGGAGATGGACCCGGCGCGGCTGGCCGAAGGTGCGCCGGGGCACCGGGTGGCGGTGGGGCGGGTGGACGAAGGCTCGAGTGTCGGGACTTCCGGCGAGGCGGCCGGAGATTGGGACCGGTCCCGGGTCCTTGGTGACCTCCGGTTCTGGTGTGTGCTTCCTGCCGCCCTTCTTCCCCCCTTCTGGGCTACGGCCCTCTTCCTCTACCAGGTGGCCATCGGTGAG
>PWZC01000021.1 GCA_003567615.1 Gemmatimonadota bacterium
ACCGGCGACATCTGGCGGGCCTGTCAGACCAAGGACGCCCCCGTCCGGGACTGGGTCCGGCTGGCGGTGGAGCGCGCCCGGGCCACCGGAGCCCCGGCCGTCTTCTGGCTGGACCCGGAGCGGGCCCACGACGCCCAGCTCGTGGAGAAGGTGGAGCGCACCCTTCCCGAGCACGACACCAAGGGCCTGGAGATCCGGATCCTGGCTCCCGCCGACGCCATGGCCTTCTCCCTGGAGCGTATCCGACGGGGCGAGGACACCATTTCCGTCACCGGGAATGTGCTTCGGGACTACCTCACCGACCTCTTCCCCATCCTGGAGATCGGGACCAGTGCGCGGATGCTTTCCATCGTGCCACTCCTGAACGGAGGCGGACTGTTCGAGACCGGTGCCGGCGGCTCGGCCCCGAAGCATGTGCAGCAGTTCGTCAAGGAGGGCCATCTGCGCTGGGACTCCCTGGGCGAGTACATGGCGCTTGCTGTCTCGCTCCGGCACCTGGACGACCGGTTCGGGAACCCCGGCGCCCGGGTCCTGGCGGATGCTCTGGACGCCGCCACCACACGCTACCTGGAGGAATCCCGTTCCCCCTCCCGCAAGGTCCATGAGCTGGACAACCGCGGGAGCACCTTCTACCTGACCCTCTACTGGGCCCAGGCGCTGGCGGCGCAGGAGGCGGATCAGGAGCTGGCCCATCGCTTCGGTCCGGTGGCCGCCGAGCTGGCCCGGGAGGAGGAGGGGATCGTGGCGGAGTTGAACGCCGCCCAGGGTCCGGCCCAGGAGTTGGGCGGGTACTTCATGCCGGACCCGGAGCGCGCCGCCAGGGCCATGCGTCCGAGCGCCACGCTGAACCGGATCCTGGACGGGCTTCTGGCCGACGCCCCCGAGACCGGCTCCGGCAAGGCGGCGTCATGATCCGCCGCGTCTGCGGTCGTTCGGGCCTCCTGGGCGTGGGCCTCCTGCTCTGTGCTACCTCGCTCACCGGGCAGGACATGCCCGGGATCCAGGGCGCCACGCCTCCCCTTTCCACCTTCAGCATCGTGGCCTGCGATCTGGAGGAGGGCTTCTGGGGTGTGGCCATCCAGTCCCGGGTGGTGAGCGCCGGCTCCATCGTCCCTGCGGCCCGGGCCGGGGTTGGCGCCATCGCCACCCAGGCGCTGGCCAACGTGGCGTACAAGGAGGAAGGACTCCGGCTTCTGGAGGAAGGTGCCTCCGCCGAGGAGGTCCGGGACCACTTCCTCCGCACCGATGACGGGGCGACCCGGCGCCAGTTCGCCGTGGCGGACCGGGAGTGCCGCATGGCCGCCCACACCGGAGAGTCCACCACCGACTGGACCGGTCACCGGATCGGAGAGGGCTACAGCGTCCAGGGCAACATCCTGGCGGGGCCGGAGGTGTTGGAGGCCATGTCCGCTGCCTACGAAGAGGCGAGGGACGGCGGATGGCCCTTCGGTGAGCGCCTCCTCCACGCCCTCAAGGCCGGGCAGGCGGCCGGCGGCGATACCCGGGGAATGCAGGGCGCCGGTCTCCTGGTAGTCCGCGACGGCGGCGGGTACCAGGGAGGCGACGATCGGTACGCGGACCTCCGGGTGGAGGACCATGTGGAGCCCATCCTGGAACTCGAGCGTGTCTACGATGTGTGGATGCGCGTTTTCCACCCTGCCGACCACTTCGTGCCCCGGGGCCGGGTGGCGGTGAGCGCTCCGGCGGGCCCCCACATCTGTGAGCTCCGACGCCTCCTTACCACCCTGGGCCACGACGACTTCCACCAGGAGGGTGGAAGCTGCGCCTTCGACGAGGAAGCCATTTCGGCGCTGAAGGCGTTCCAGCGGGCGGAGGGGCTTCCGGAACGTCCCATTCTGGACGCGGAGGCCGCCCGGGTCCTCCGGGACGCCGCCCGTGACGGGATCCGCGACGATACTCCGTGAGTATCCATTGAGGCGGGGGAGGGGCGACGACCAGCCCCCGCCTCGCGGAACCCGGTCGCATGGGCGGCCCCTTCACCGATCCCTCCCCGGCGCTACCCGTCTCCCCGGGCCGGCCCGGAGAGTCCGTACGACTCCACCAGACCTGAGAGACATGACCCGGACCCGAACGCTCGCTGCCCTGGCCCCCGTCCTCCTGCTCCTGGCCTGCGAACCCGAACCAGAGGACTCCATGGAGACCGCGACCCCTGCCCCTGCCGCCGAGGTGGACCCGGTGGACAACCCTCTCCTAGGGGAGTGGGAGACGCCCTTTGGAGCGCCCCCCTTCCACCTCATCGAGAACGGGCACTTCATCCCGGCCTTCGAGGCGGCCATGGAGGCCCACAACGCCGAGATCGAGGCCATCGCCTCGAACCCCGAGGCGCCCACCTTCCAGAATACCATGGTGGCCATGGAGCTGGCGGGGTCGGAGCTGCAGCGGGTATCGCTGGTCTTCTCCAACCTGACCAGCTCGGTGGCCGACGATGAGATCCGGGCCATCCAGCGGGAGATGAGCCCGCGGCTGGCCGCCCACTCCGCCGCCATCGCCCTGAACCCCGAGCTCTTCGCCCGGGTCGACGCCCTTTACCGGGAGCATGAGGAGTTGGGGCTGTCGTCGCAGGAGGCGCGGCTGCTGGAGGTCACCCACGAGAACTTCGTCCGCGCCGGAGCCCAGCTCGAGGGCCCGGACCGGGACCGCTTCGCCGAGATCCGGACCCACCTGGCGGGGCTCTACACCCAGTTCACCCAGAACGACGTGGGGGATAGCGAGATCTGGATGATGCACCTGGCCCAGGAGGATCTGGACGAACTCCCCCGGTCGCTGGTCTCATCGGCCCGACGCGCGGCGGAGGATCGGGGCGAGGACGGCCATATCATCGTCCTCTCCCGTTCGCTGGTGGAGCCCTTCCTGCAGCGCTCGCCCAATCGGGCCCAGCGGGAAGAGGTCTGGCGCGCCTTCTACGAGCGCGGAAACAATGACAACGAGTTCGACAACAAGGACCTCATCCGGGAGATCCTGGAACTCCGTCTGGAGATGGCCAACCTCCTGGGATTCGAGACCTTCGCCCACTACCGGACCGCCGGTACCATGGCGGGCACCCCGGAGGCGGCGCTGGAGCTCATGGAAGAGGTCTGGTGGCCGGCCAGGGCCCGGGCGATGGAGGAGCAGGGCGACATCCAGGCCCGTATCGAGGCCGCAGGACTGGACCACGAGGTGGCGGGGTGGGATTGGCGCTTCTTCACCGAGCAGGTGCGCGAAGAGCGCTTCGACCTGGATGACGCCGAGGTGAGCGCCTACCTGGAGCTGGACCGTCTCATCGAGGCCCAGTTCTACGTGGCCGAGCGCCTCTTCGGCGTCCGCTTCGAAGAACGGGACGACATCCCGGTCTACCACCCCGACGTGCGGGTGTGGGAGATGACTGACGCCGATGGCAACCACATGGGGCTCTTCTACGGCGACTACTTCGCCCGTTCCGGGAAGCGTGCCGGAGCCTGGATGAGCTCCTTCCGGCCCCAGAACGGCCTCACCGGCGCCACCCCCCTCATCCTGAACAACTGCAACTACAACAAGCCGGCGGACGGGGAACCGGCCCTCATCTCGTTCACCGACGCCACGACCCTCTTCCACGAGTTCGGCCACGCTCTCCACGGCCTCCTCTCCGATACGGAGTTCCCGTCGCTGGCCGGGACCTCGGTGGACAGGGACTTCGTCGAGTTTCCGGCCCAGATCT
Organism: Gemmatimonadota bacterium; assembly: GCA_003567615.1. Lineage (GTDB taxonomy): Bacteria > Gemmatimonadota > Gemmatimonadetes > Longimicrobiales > Gaopeijiaceae > PWLA01. Next base: position 3,695 of record PWZC01000021.1, read on the forward strand.
ACGAGCACTGGCTCGCCCAGCCCCAGATCCTGGAGCAGTTTGCCATCCACCACGAGACCGGTGAACCCATGCCCACCGAGCTCCTGGAGCGGGTCCTGGCGGCCCGCACCTTCAACCAGGGCTTCTCCACAGTGGAGTTCCTGAACTCGGGGTTCGTGGACATGGCCTTCCACCTGGAGACCGAGCCCACCTCCCTGGATGTGGAGGCGTTCGAGGCGCAGGTGCTGGCTTCCCGGGAGAGTCCGGACGCCATCCCCATGCGGCACCGCTCCACCCACTTCCTCCACTCCTTCGCCGGAGAGGGGTATGCGGCGGGATACTACAGCTACCTCTGGGCCGGCGTTCTGGACAACGACGGGTTCGCGGCCTTCACCGAGGCGGGAGACATCTTCGATCCGGAGCTGGCCCGGTCGCTCCGGGAAAACGTTCTGGCTGCCGGAAATACCATCCCGGCCATGGACGCCTTCGTGGCCTTCCGGGGGCGGGAGCCCTCGGTGGAACCGCTGCTTCGGAGCCGGGGATTCGGGGACCTGATCCCCTGAGGGCACCGCGAGGCGGGACGCCGTCTACCTCGAGGCGAACCGCGATGCATGGTGTGCCAGTCCGTCCGCTTTTGACCGTCTGATCATTCGGGCCGCTGGTGGGGGGCGCCCCTCCGCCAGCGGTCCAAATGCGAATCTGGATTCGGGTTTTCACCGGTGTGGGACCGCATCGGTCGGTGGCTCCCCGTCGGTCCTGATCCACCGGGCATCCAGGTGGTGGGATCCTCCGGCATGGGGGCCGGCCGTCTCCAGCACCGCTTCCCAGCGGTAGGTGGCGGGCCAACCACGGAACAGGTCCACCACCCGAAAGAGGAGGTTGGCGGAGCGGGGCGCGGGTCCCGGCGACCACCCGCCGGTGGGGATGAGTTCCATGCGGATCCGACCCCCGGTCTCAGCCGCCACAGTCCACTCCCCGTCCACCGTGCCCAGCGACGGATGGGATGAGATCCGGAATCTTCCATGGGCCCGGCTCCCGGGCGCCAGAGCGGTGAGATGTGGGAGCGGAGGGTGGAGGGCCACCATCACCGTGTCCCCATCCACCCCTCTGGCGAAACGGTGGAGTTCGACTCGACCATGGGGCCCCACCACCCCATCGACCCAGGTCCCCTGGGAAGATCCACTCCACGCCGGTGGGTCTGCGGCAAGGGGGACCACCGGCTCCGCCAGGACTCGATCCTCCGGGTTCAACCGGACCACCACGGATCGGGGCGAGTAGCGCCAGAACCAGACCCGGGCGCCGGCCATGGGGAAGACCAGCGGATCCGGATCATGTTGCCGGCCGTCGATGATAAGGCGGATTTCAGTGCCTCGACGCCGGACGAAGTCGAAGTCCCGAAGGAGGACCAGGGGGAGAGCCGGCGGTCGCACGGCGGCTCCCCCAACGGGCGCCAGGAGCCCAAAGGGCCGGCGGGGTCGCGGATCCGTCTCCCGCACGAAGAGCTCCACCCGGCGCCCCTCCAGGTCGTCAAACCCCAGATCCATGTGGGCACCTGTGGGGCCGAACTCCAGGGTGCGGGGCCGGAACTCCCGCTCCGCCATCCGGTGCATCCCCTCCCCGGTGATGCGGTAGAGCTCCGGATCCAGCCGGATCCCCGCCTCATGGAAGACATCCACCCGGCCGTCGGTGCGCCACCCAAGGACCACCAGTCCCTCCCCCGCCCACCCGCCGGTGAACCACTGAGGCTCGAACCCCAGGTATACCTCGTCCGGATCCCCCTCGACGTTCGCCAGGAGGAGGGAGCCGATTGGATCGGGAACCAGATGGAAGGGTGAGAGAACGGGCTCGTCAGGGGCAGGATCGGCACGGTAGTGGGCCGACCACCCTTCTTCCGGGCTCCAACCCTCGAAGGATTCTTCCGTGGGGGGCCAGGGTTCCTGGGAAAAGTCCCGGGTAAAGATTCCCACCAGGACCCCCGCAGCACCCACCACGGCCAGCACGCCGACCCCCACAACCCCTGGCCACCTTCCCATCCATCCTCCTTCCGGACCGTCCATCCCGCCTCTCTCCTGGACCGACGACGGCGGTGAGCGTGGGACTGCGGCTCCCCTCACCCGGCCGAGAGCGAGCCCGTGGAGCCCCGGGTCAGAACCGGAGTGTGGTCCGGAGATAGATGTCCGAGTCCTCTCTGCGCTGGAGGGCCCCCACCCGGCTCCTCATATCCTGGCGATAGCGGAAGCGGGTGTCCAGCCGTCCCCACGAGGCGTACTGCCAGTAGTGGCGGATCTCGATTTCGTTGTTGTTTTCCCGGATGTCTGGGGAGAGGAGCCATGCGTCCCCCGCCCGGGAGAACACCATGCCCAGAGAGTGGACTTCGGCGAAGTCCATGAGGCTCGCCGAGAGCTGAAAGGCCCACCCATCCCCCGCTCCGTCCCCTGAGTCGCCTGTTCCCAGTTGGACCCGAGTTGGGGTATTGGGTGCGAAACCGCCCTCGGTCCCCACCACCAGACGTCCTCCCCATGGAGCCCCCTCGAACTGGGCCGCCATCCGACCAACCAGGGTGATGTAGGGGTCTCCATCACCTGGAATCGCCCCTGGGATCCAGGTGAGGCCAACCTCTCTCTGGACCAGGGCACCAAGGGGGGAGGTGGAGCGGAGACCGCTGAAGATGGAGACCCGACTTCCGGACCCGGTCACGTCCAGGGGGCTCCGGAGGACGTTGGTGGGTCCCTGCCGACCGTTTCGCTGCAGGACCAACTCGCCCTGCCACCCCTCCGTCAGCTCCGTGGAAGCCGCGATTCCGTCCGTCCAGGTGACATCGGTGTTGGGGCTGTCGTTCCGATCGAGCGATTTGCGCGGCACCCCCGCCAGTTCGAACAACGTCTGAAACCGGCCCAGGCGAAGCCGGGTGCGGGGAGAGGGACTCCACTGCACAAAGAGCTCGTCCAGGGTGACGTCCCCCATGCGGATGCCGTCGGTGGCGGGGATGTGGTCGCGAACGTACAGGTGAAGGCCCTCCTGCTCAGTGGAGAGGCGTCCCGCCACTCTCACACCCACCGTGACATGAGCCCCTGCATCCCACAGAGCCCGAGCCTGGAACCGGAGCCGGAGGTCATGGGTCCGGTCCGTGCTTCCGTCCCGGTCGTCCCGCCAGAGTGCATGCAAGCCGGGACGGAGGGTGAGTGAGGTGCGAATCGCCGGAGGCGCTTCCTGGGCGGCGACCGCCTCCCCAGAAGTGGAGAGGAGAAGGAGCACGCCAAGCGCCGGAAGTGCCACCT
>PWZC01000044.1 GCA_003567615.1 Gemmatimonadota bacterium
CCGAGGCCGATCGTCTGTCGCCCCACGTGCTTCTGGCCGACGAGGCCTACCTCCTGGGCCCGGCGCCTTCGGCGGAGAGCTACCTTCGGGTGGACCGCATCCTGGAGGTGGCAGGCCGGGCCGGGGTGGTGGGCATTCACCCCGGCTACGGATTCCTGGCCGAGCGGGCCTCCTTCGCCCAGGCGGTGGAGGACGCCGGGTTCACCTTCATCGGACCTACCGCCGCCACCATCGCCGCCATGGGCGACAAGACGGAGGCCCGGCAGCGGATGGCCGCCGCCGGGGTCCCCATCGTTCCGGGAAACACCGAGGGTCTGGCCGACGCGGCACAGGCCCGGAAGCTGGCCCGGGAGATGGGCTTCCCGGTTCTGCTCAAGGCATCGGCCGGGGGCGGGGGGAAGGGCATGCGGGTGGTGGAATCGGAAGATGAGGTGGAGCGGGCTCTGGAGGCGGCGCGCCGGGAGGCTGCAGGCGCCTTCGGTGACGACGCCGTCTACCTGGAGAAGTACCTGGAGAAGCCGCGCCACATCGAGATCCAGCTCCTGGGCGACCTCCACGGGAACATCATCCACCTCGGGGAGCGGGAGTGCTCGATCCAGCGCCGGCACCAGAAGCTGGTGGAGGAGTCGCCGTCGCCCGTGGTTTCCCCGGAGCTTCGGGCCGCCATGGGCGCGGCGGCGGTCCGGGCCGCGGAGGCGGTGGCCTACCGCAGCGCCGGCACCGTGGAGTTCCTCTATGAGGACGGGGAGTTCTACTTCCTGGAGATGAACACCCGGATCCAGGTGGAACACCCGGTCACCGAACTCGTCACCGGCATCGATCTCGTCCAGTGGCAGCTCCGCATCGCCTCGGGAGAGCCGATCCCCTTCCGCCAGGAAGAGATCGAGCCCCGGGGACACGCCATCGAATGTCGCATCACCTCCGAGCTCCCGGAGGAAGGCTTCCTCCCCTCCACCGGCCGCATCCGTTACCTGGAGGTGCCCACCGGGCCAGGCGTCCGGTGGGACGGTGGCATCGCTCAGGGATTCGAGGTGGGCCTCCACTACGATCCCCTCCTGGCCAAGCTCATCGTCCACGCCCCCACCCGCACCGAGGCCATCCGTCGGATGGCCCGGGCCCTGGAGGAGTTGACGGTGGAAGGCGTGGATACGTGCCGGAGCTTTCATCGACGGGTGATGGATGAGGCGGACTACCAGGCCGGGAACGTGACCATCCGCTACCTGGAGGAACATCCGGAGATGCTGTCCGCCGGAGACCCGGCCCATGGGTATCCCGAGGACCTTCGCGTGGCGGCAGCGCTGGCGGGGCTCCTGGAGGCTGAGCGACGTCGCTCCATCCGGCCCCCCCGCATCGGGGCCGAGGATCGTTCCCTCTCCGGGTGGCAGGGCGCGCGGGGAGCCTGGCGAGCCGGCCAGTGAGGGACCGGGTGGTGCTGGACATTCGGGGGCTCTCCTCGGAGGGGGCCGGCATCGGCTCCCTCCCCGATGGACGGGTCGTCTTCGTCCATCGCACGGCACCCGGTGACCGGGTCGAGGTCGAGCTCACCCAGCTCCGGCGGCGGTGGGGGCGTGGACGGCTGGTCCGGATCGAGCGGCCCGGCCCCCACCGCAGGGTGGCGCCCTGTCCCCATCAGGCCCGGTGCGGAGGGTGTCCGCTGGAGCACCTGGAATACCCGGCCCAGTTGGAGGCGAAGCGCAGCCGTCTGGAGGAGGCGCTCCGGCGCATCGGAAAGTTGGAGGGACTTCCGGCCATCGAGGTCCACCCGTCGCCCCGGGAGTTCCGGTATCGGAACCGGGTCAGCTTCACCCTCCGACGCCTGGCCGGTGGGCGTGTGGTGGCAGGGTTTCACGAGGTGGACCGCCCCGATCGGATCGTGGATCTGGATGAGGCATGTCTCCTCCCGGAAGAGCCCGTGGCTCGAGCCTGGGGCGCCCTGCGGCAGAGCTGGGGTCCGGGGGCGGAGCGGCTTCCCGAGGGGCGGGAACTCCGCCTGACGCTCAGGGGAACCTCGGACGGGCAGGTCCTGCTCCTGGTTGAAGGGGGGCGGCTCCAGGAAGGGGGGCGGCTCCAGGAAGGGGGGCTCGACATTCTCCTGGAGGGTGTGCCCGGGCTGGTGGCCATCTGGCACCGGGAGGGAACCACCGACGTCCCCCGGCTCCTGGCCGGGACCGACGAGGTCGAAGAGCTCTGGCTCGGTGAGGTGCACCCCGTCCGCCCCGGCGCCTTCCTCCAGGTGAACCGGGCGGCGGCGGAACTGCTCCACGAGCTGGTACTCCGTGAGCTGGCTCCTCCTCGGGGTCGGACCCTGGTGGACGCCTACTGCGGTATCGGAGTGTACGGGCGCCGGGCCGCCCGACACGGAGGCCGGGCGGTGGGGATCGAGCTGGATGCGCAGGCGGCGTCCGTTGCCCGATCCCGGGCCCCCGCCGGATTCCACCTCCTGGAGGGAGCGGTGGAAGAGCGCCTGCAGGAGGCTCTCCCCGCCGATCTGGTGGTCCTGAATCCGCCTCGCAGCGGGGTCGCTGACGGGGTCATGGAGCGTCTGGCCGCCACCTCCCCGGAGCGCATCGTCTACGTGAGCTGCGATCCGGCGACCCTGGCGCGGGATCTGGCCCGGTTGGGCGATGGGTTCCGGATCGGGCGGCTCCAGGCCGTGGACCTCTTCCCCCAGACGGCACACATCGAGACTGTGGTCACCTTGGATCGGACCGATACCGGATCCGGATCCCGGCCTTCCATTCAATTCCAGGGAGCGTAGTCCCCCATGGATTTCTTCGTGCATATCGCCGGTGAACGGCTTGAGGTGAAGGTGAGGAACGGGCAGTGCTGGGTCGACGGTTCTCCCGTTGAGGTGGAGTTGGCACCGCCGTCCGGAACTCCGGTTCGGAGCGCTCGGGCCGGTGGTCGATCCCTTCGGGTCCGCCCCGTCATGAACGGACGCGGACGGTGGCACCTCCAGGTGGAGGGCCGTGTCCACCAGGCGGAGGTCCTGGACCCGGGACAGGAGTTCATCCGTCAGGCCCGCAAAGCCGCCGGGGTCGGAGTGGGGGTGCCGGCACTCAAGGCACCCATGCCCGGGCTGGTGGTACGAGTGGAGGTGGAGGAGGGGCAGGTCGTGCAGGCCGGCGACAGCCTGATCATCGTGGAAGCCATGAAGATGGAGAACGAACTCCGGGCCGCGGCTTCCGGGGTCGTCACCCGGATCATGGCCGAGGTGGGGGCGGCCGTGGAGAAGGATACCGTCCTCATGGAGTTTGATCCGTTGCCGTCCGAGGGTGGAGAGGAGGCCGAGGCATGACCGGAGATGGGACGAAGGAGAACGGGGGCACGGACCATGAGGCGACCCGGGAGGGGTCGGAGCCGGCGATGGGGCGGGGGAAGCCGGCCAGCCCGGACGGGATGCGAACCGATTCGGGGCTCCCGGTGGCGCCTCTCTACTCGGCCGATCCGGAGGCGGTGGACCCGGAGCGGGATCTGGGTGAGCCTGGGGGCTATCCGTTCACCCGTGGCGTCTATCCCACCATGTATCGCGGTCGCCTCTGGACCATGCGCCAGTACGCCGGTTTCGGGACGGCCCGGGAGACCAACGAGCGCTACCACTACCTTCTGGGGCGGGGGCAGACGGGTCTCTCGGTGGCCTTCGACCTCCCGACCCAGATGGGGGACGATTCGGACGACCCCATGGCCGCCGGTGAGGTCGGGCGGGCCGGGGTGGCCATCGACTCGCTGGAAGATATGCGCATCCTCTTCCACGGCATCGACCTGGCCCGTGTCTCCACCTCCATGACCATCAACTCCACAGCGGCCATTCTCCTGGCCCTGTACATCGCGGTGGCCGAGGAGCAGGGGGTGTCCCGGGAGAAGCTGGCCGGGACGGTCCAGAACGATATCCTGAAGGAGTACATCGCCAGGGGCACCTACATCTATCCGGTCGAGCCGTCACTCCGGCTCATCTCGGATCTCATGGCCTTCTGTTCCCGGGAGGTTCCGCGCTGGAATACCATCTCCATCTCGGGCTATCACATCCGCGAGGCGGGGTCCACGGCGCCCCAGGAAGTGGCCTTCACCTTCGCCAACGGCCTCGAGTACGTGAGGCGTGCGGTGGAGGCGGGGATTGACGTGGAGGACTTCGCGCCCCGACTCTCCTTCTTCTTCGCCGCCCACAACGACTTCTTTGAAGAGGTGGCCAAGTTCCGGGCTGCCCGCCGGCTCTGGGCCCGGCTCATGCGGGAGCGGTGGGATGCGTCGGACACATCGTGCCGACTCCGGTTCCACACCCAGACCGGCGGGTCGACCCTGACGGCGCAGCAACCCCGGAACAATGTGATCCGGGTCACGACCCAGGCCCTTTCCGCCGTCCTGGGAGGCACCCAGTCCCTCCATACGAACGGCTACGACGAGGCGTTGTCCCTTCCCTCGGAAGAGGCGGCGGAGCTGGCCCTCCGCACCCAGCAGATCCTGGCCCACGAGTCCGGGGTGGCGCGAACGGTGGACCCCCTGGCCGGGAGCTACTTCGTGGAAGAGCTCACGAACCGCATCGAGGAGGAGGCGCGCCGCTACCTGTCGGAGATCGAGGAGCGGGGAGGCGCCGCCGGAGCCATCGCCTACATGCAGGACGAGATCCATCGGGCCGCCCTCCGCTTCCAGCTCGAGGTGGAACGTGGGGATCGGGTGGTGGTGGGCGTTAACCACTACCGGACCGAAGGAGGTACGTCGGAGATGGACCGGACGGACTATTCGGGGCTCGAGCGAGAGCAGCGGGAGAAGCTGGCCCGGGTTCGGGAGCGCCGGGATGCCGCCGCCGTGGAGGATGCCCTGGCCGCCCTGGCCGAAGGGGCCCGGGGATCGGAGAATCTCTTCCCCCGAATCCTGGATGCCGTCCGGGCCATGGCCACCCTGGGGGAGATCTCCGGGACGCTCCGGGAGGCTTGGGGGCGGTATTCCGCCGGGGGCAGCGGATCCTTCGGCGGGGGGGCTACCGTCGGTTCCTGAAGCTTGGCCATTGGCACTTCACCGTGCCGGCGGAGCCGTTACCTTTCAACCTCTATGCCCGAACGGTATCCAACCGGGAAGGCCCTTGTTCCCCCGCGGTCCGGTTGAGCGCGGGAGTGCGGGTCCGTTCCGGGGGGGAATGCCTGTGGATGGATCAGTCCAGCGGAAACGGAATCATGCCAACCTACGAATACCGGTGTCCCCAGGGACATGAATTCGAACTCTTTCAGCGAATGAGTGACGAGCCCCGGGCCCCGTGCCCGGAGTGCGGGGTCGAGTCCCAGCGGATGCTGTCGGCCGGGGCCGGTTTCCTCTTCAAGGGAGACGGGTTCTACATCACCGACTACCGTTCCGACTCCTACAAGAAGGCCGCCAAGGCCGACGCCGAAAAGAAAGGGGGCTCCGGGTCGTCGCCGGAAGGGGGCGCCGCTCCTTCCGGCGGTGGGGGAGCGTCACCGTCACCGTCCTCTCCGTCCGGCCCGTCGACCTCTCCGTCGTCAGACTCCGGAAAGGGCTGAGTCTCCATGACCCACGACCTGATCCGGTCCGTTCTCCAGGACGTCCTCCGGGAGATGGGGGTGGAAGATCCCCAGGTCCACCTCGAGCGTCCCCGGGATCCCTCCCATGGGGACGTGGCCACCAATGTGGCCATGACGCTGGCGGCGACCCTCCGGCGGGCTCCTCGTGCCATCGCCCAGGAGATCCAGGAGCGGATTCCGGAGGGCACCGCCGGAATCGCCTCGGTGGAGGTGGCAGGGCCAGGCTTCCTGAACTTTCGGCTGACCACCTCGGCAGTGGGTGAGGTTGTCGGTCGTATCCTGAAGCAGTGCAGTGACTTCGGACGGAGCGGAACCGGCTCCGGGCAACCTGTCGTGGTGGAGTTCGTCTCGGCCAATCCAACCGGCCTTCTCCACCTCGGGCACGGGCGCCAGGCGGCGCTGGGCGACGCCATCTGTTCCCTTCTGGAGTGGACGGGTTGGAAGGTGCACCGGGAGTTCTACTACAACGATGCCGGGCGCCAGATCGAGCGCTTGGCCGAAAGCGTCCGGGCTCGCTATCTGCAGGCTCTGGGGGTGGAGGCCCAGGTACCCGAAGACGGCTACCACGGTTCTACCGTGACCGAGGTGGCTGGGGACTTCCTGACCGCTGAGGGGGACCGATGGCGGGAAGATCCGGAGGGTGAGGGGCTCGACCGCATGCGCCGCTTCGCCGTGGATCGCCTTCGCCGGGAGCAGGACCGGGACCTGAACGGGTTCCGGGTGCACTTCGATGAGTACTATCTGGAGTCGTCGCTCTACGACGATGGACGGGTGGACGATACGGTGGAGCGCCTGCGGAATACGGGGCTCGTTTTCGACAGGGACGGAGCCGTTTGGCTCCGGACGTCGGAGTTCGGGGACCAGAAGGACCGGGTCATGATCAAGTCCGATGGGTCCGCCACCTACTTCCTTCCGGATGTGGCGTACCATGTCACCAAGTGGGAGCGGGGCTTCCACCACGCCATCAATGTGCAGGGTGCGGATCACCACGGAACGGTGGCCCGGGTCCAGGGGGGGCTTCAGGCGCTGGGACTTCCCCGGGGATATCCCGAGTATGTCCTGCATCAGATGGTGACGGTGGAGCAGGGTGGCCAGGAGGTGAAGTTCTCCAAGCGGGCCGGCGACTACCTGACCCTTCGGGATCTGGTGGAGGAGGTCGGGGTCGATGTGACCCGCTACTTCTTCCTCATGCGGAAGCCCGAGGCCCACCTGGTCTTCGATCTGGATTGGGCCCGGGATCAGTCCGACAAGAATCCGGTGTACAAGGCCCAGTATGCCCATGCGCGGGTCTGCTCAATCCTGCGCCGGGCCGGGATCGGGAGTGGGCTCGAGGGAGGGGACGGCACCGATCTCCTCACCGCGGATCTGGCGCTCCTGGCCGAAGA
>PWZC01000469.1 GCA_003567615.1 Gemmatimonadota bacterium
GAGACGGCGCCCCGGAGTCTCCGCTGCCTTCTGCTGGGGGGTGCCCGCACACCTCTGCCACTCCTCGGCGAGGCCCTGCGCCGGCGCTGGCCGGTAGCTCTGACCTACGGCCTCACCGAGGCGGCATCCCAGGTGGCCACGGCTCCACCGGCTGAGGTGCGGGCCCATCCCGGCCGGGTGGGGCGGCCCATCCCGGGGGTGCAGGTCCGGATCGCTTCCCGCCCCGGATCGGAGGGGGAGATCCTGGTTCGGGGGGCCACCGTGACGCCTCTGGCTCCCTCGGACGGAACGGGACCGCGCGGCACGGTCTGGATGGACCGGGAGGGGTGGCTGCACACCGGTGATGTGGGACGCCTCGATGACGAGGGGGGACTGTGGGTGGTGGGGCGGGCCTCGGACCGGATCGTTTCCGGCGGCGTCACGGTGGAGCCGGCAGAGGTGGAGGAAGTGCTCCTGAACCACCCGGCGGTGGCTGAGGCGGCGGTAGTGGGACTTCCCGACGAAACCTGGGGGGAGCGGGTCGTGGCCGCCGTGGCCCCCGGGCCCGAGGGGCCGTGGCCGGATCCGGAGCGCCTTCGTGCCTTTGCGGAGGATCGGCTGGATCCCGGGCGGCGTCCCAGAGAGGTTCGGGTGGTGAAGTCCCTCCCCCGCAACGCCAACGGAAAGGTGGACCGTCACCTCGTGCGAAACCTCTTCCAGGACCCGCTGCGTTGAACTCGCCGGCTTTTCGGTGTACCAGTAGATTCGAGAGCCGTTTCTGATCAGCCCCCGCCGATTCCCCAGCGCCCATGACCGAATCCCTCATCGCTCCGTCCGTTTCCCATACGGAAGCCCCCGCCGACGTCGCGCCTTCCGACACCCCCTCCCACGCCCCTGCTCCTTCCACATGGACCACGGCGGATGCCCGGGAACTCTACAACATCGAGGGGTGGGGGGTAGGCTACTTCCGGATCAACGAGCGGGGGCGGGTGACGGTCCACCCCACCAAGGACCCCGATGTGGGCTTCGATCTCTTCGAGATGTCGCTGGATCTTGAGGCGCAGGGGCTGGGGCTTCCGCTGCTCCTCCGCTTCCCCGACATCCTCCGGACCCGTATCGAGATGCTCACCGAGAAGTTCGGCATCGCCATCGAGGAGGCGGAGTACGAGGGACGGTACACACCCGTCTATCCCATCAAGGTGAACCAGCAGCGCCATGTTCTGGAAGAGCTGGTGGCCTATGGGGAGGACCACGGCGTCGGCCTGGAGGTGGGGAGCAAGCCCGAGCTTCAGGCGGTCCTCGCCCTGAACGACCGGACCGATCACCTCATCGTCTGCAACGGCTACAAGGATGAGGCTTACATCCGCCTGGCCCTCATGGGGCAGAAGCTGGGCCACGAGGTCATCATTGTCGTGGAGAAGCCTTCGGAGGTGGATCTGGTTCTCCGGGTGGCGGACCGCATGAAGGTGCATCCGTGCATCGGGGTTCGCATCAAGCTCTCCTCGCCGGGGGCGGGGCGCTGGTCCGATACGGCGGGAGACAAGAGCAAGTTCGGGCTGGGGTCCTTCGAGCTCATGCGCGTCATCGGGCGGCTTCGGGAGGCAGGTCGTGAAGACATCCTGCGCATGGTCCACTTCCATCTGGGCTCCCAGATCCCCGATGTGCGGAATGTGAAGCACGCCATGACCGAGGTGGCCCGGTTCTACGTGGAGTTCCGGCGGCTGGGCCTGGACGTGGAGTACGTGGATGTGGGGGGAGGGCTGGGGGTGGACTACGACGGCTCCCGCTCGACCGGCCCCGCCAGCGTGAACTACAGCATCCAGGAGTACGCCAACGACATCGTGTACGCCCTGGCCGACGCCTGCCGGGAGGCAGAACTCCCCATGCCCCACATCATCTCCGAGTCGGGGCGGGCGCTCACAGCCCATCACGCCATCCTCCTGGTGCGGGTCATCGACCTGGAGACCCAGGTGGTAGAGGTGCCGTCGGAGATTCCGGAGGAGGCTCATACCCTGGTCCACGACCTCTTTGAGTCGTACCACGGGATCGACCAGCGCTCTCTGCGAGAGGTCTTCCACGACGCCTCCTACGCTCGGTCCCAGATGCGCTCCCACTTCAACAGCGGGGTGCTGAGCCTGCCGGAACGGGCCATGTGCGAGGCGCTCTTCCTTGGAATCATGAACCGGGTGCTGGAGCTGGCCCAGGCGGATCCGGAGGAGTGGGACGACATCATTCCCGAGGCCGAGTCCATCCTGACGGACCGGTATTTCTGCAACTTCTCCCTCTTCCAGTCCCTACCGGATTCGTGGGCCATCGACCAGCTCTTTCCCATCATGCCGGTCCACCGGCTGGACGAGGAGCCCATCCGGAGAGGCACGCTTCAGGACGTGACCTGTGATTCGGACGGCAAGATCGACCGGTTCGTGGGGTGGCGGGAGCCCAAGAAGAGCCTCGAACTCCACCCCTTCCGCCACGGGGAGGACTACATCCTGGGGATCTTCCTCACCGGAGCCTATCAGGAGATCCTGGGCGACCTGCACAACCTCTTCGGTGACACCAACGCCGTACACATCTACGTGAATGACGAGGGAGGGCACGAGGTGGGGGGAGTGGTCCATGGAGACACGGTGACCCAGGTCCTGGACTACGTGCGCTTCGACAGCCACGCCCTCATCACCAACTTCCGCCGCAAGATCAGGAAGGCCGAGGGGTTGACCCGGGAAGAGGCCAACTCCTTCATCGCCGACTATATCGCCGGCCTGGCCGGCTACACCTATCTGGAAAGCAGGTAGTACCCGGTCGGCCTGGACGTCTCGCCTGCTCCGGGGCAACGCCGACAGGCGGAAGGCCCCCACCTCCATCCCGGGATCCCCGCGGTGAGGTGGGGGCCTTCTTTTTCGTCCCCGACGTCCAGCGCGGTGCCCTGCTTCAACCCTCGCTCGGCCCCTACACATAAGAGTACGTTTTCATTATAATCGCTCCTGCGTTATCATTAGCCTTAACCGTTCCGCCGAGGCAATGGCCGAAGCGGCGTCTTCCGAAGCGGTTTCCATCCTCCGAGATCTGCGGTTCCGATGCATTCTTCCCGTGGCAGGTCCGACATGTTCAGGACCTGGTCCCTTCTTCTCATGGTCCTGCTGGGGGCGCCCATTGCGGGGTGGGCTCAGGTGTCGAGCCCGCCGTCGTCAGCGGTCAACGGAGGTGCTGGGGCCCAGGGGGAAATTGAGGAGGAGGTTTCCACCGGTCACCTCGTGGTCCGGGTCCTGGATGCCGACTCGGGTGAGCCCCTGGTGGGCGGCACGGTGCGCCTGCAGGGTCAGGATCGGGGCGGCATCTCCGATCAGGACGGCCTCGTACGGCTCCGGGACCTCCGTGTTCGCAACCACTCGGTGGTGGTGGAGCGATTCGGCTACATGGAGGCGTATCGGGAGGTGGAGGTCCGGGAGGGAGAGACGGTGGAGTTGGAGGTTGGACTGATTCCGTCGCCCATCCATCTGAGTGGGGTCGTGGTCACCGGAACGGGGCGGGAGCGTGGTCCAGGTGAAGTCTATCGTCCCACCACGACCCTTTCCGGCATGGAACTCCAGCGGAACCTGGCCTCCAGCGTCCCGGCCACCCTGGAGGCGGTCCCCGGCTTCTCCTCGGAGTTCAATGGTCCCGCCGCCGCACGGCCCTCGATCCGGGGGATGGGCGGTGACCGGGTGTTGGTCCTGGAGGATGGGCAGCGGACCGGCGACCTGTACGCCACCGCCTCCGACCACGGCGTCATGGTGGAGCCCCTCTCGGCCAGTCGAATCGAGGTTGTCCGGGGACCGGCCGGGCTCCTTTACGGCGCCAACGCCCTGGGCGGCGTGGTCAACGTGATCCGCGACGAGATCCCCCGCTCCCTGCCGGCGTCCCCGGGGGGCGTCCTGGGGACACACCTGGAGTCGGTCCGCGACGGGGTGGGCCTGGGCGGCGTGGTGAAGGCACCGGTGGGTACGTTTGCCCTGAGGGTCGAGGGCACGGCTCGAAGCGCCGGTGACACCCGCACCCCGGACGGCCCCCTGGAGCGGACCGACCTGACGGCGCTCAGCGCCTCGGCTGGGGTGAGCTGGATCCGGGACTGGGGCTTCGCCGGGGTGAGTGGACGGGCGTACGACAGCACCTACGGGGTTCCCGGGGAATTCGGCGGCGTCCTGATTCCCGGTGGCCATCCCGGGGGGGTGGACATCGAGGCACTCCGTCGGTCGGTGCGGTTTCGGGCCGCCTACCTGGAGCCCTTCTGGGGCTTTTTCGACAGCGCAGAGCTCGACGCGGGTCTGACCAACTACCTCCATGATGAGATCGAGGGGCTGATCGGGGGGCGGAGGGTCCTGGGAGCCCGCTTCGATCAGACCACACGGCAGGCCGGTCTGATCCTTCGTCATGATCACGGGCTCCACGATCATGAGGGGCCGACACTGAGGGCCGAAGGGGCCTACGGGATCCACCTGGAGGATCGGGAACTCCTGACGGGAGGCGTATCCCCGGGGAGCCGCTCCGCCAGGGAGTGGGCCGTGGCCCTGTATGCCTTCGAGGATTTCCGAGTGAGCGACTTCCGCCTGCAGGCGGGCGCACGCTGGGACCGGCGCGAGATCACCCCCTTCCGAACGGACTCGCTCCGGGTCCGGACCCAGCAGCGGCGCATCACGAAGCCGGTGGCTGCCCGGGACTTCAACACCCTCTCCGGATCCCTGGCCCTCCTCTGGGAGCCCTGGTCCGACTGGACGTTGGGGGTGAACCTGGCTCGTTCATTCCGGCCGCCGGCCATCCAGGAACTCTACTCCGACGGTCCACACCTGGCGGACTTCTCCTTCGACATCGGCAGCCCGGATCTGGAGGCGGAGCGAGGCACGGGGGTGGACATCTTCGTGAGGGCGCGCCGCCCGGACCTCAACCTGGAGATCTCGGCGTTCCGCAACCAGGTGGACGGCTACATCTACTACGCCCCCAGCGGTGAAACGGTGCTGGTGAGCCGGGAGGGCGCCCCGGACCGCGATACCCCGGTCTTCGAGGCCCGCGGTGACGACGCCGTCTTCCTCGGGGCCGAGGGGCGGATCCAGTGGGAAGCGTTTCGCCGCGTCGTGGTGGACGTCACGGCGAGCTACACCCGGGCCGAACGTCGGATGGAGGGCGACCCCCTGCCTTTCATTCCTCCCCTCAACGGCCGAGCCGAACTCCGGTGGGAAGGTGAGCCCTTCTTCGCGTCGGTGGGTGGAAGTTTCACGGCGGCCCAGAACCGCGTTCCCCGGCCCGTCACCATCGGCGATCTCACAGAGAACCCCCAGGAGCCCACCTCAGGCTACGGACTTCTGAACGCCGGCGTCGGGTGGAGGAGCACCCTCGGCGGCCGGACCCACACCGTGACGATACAGGGCCGAAATCTCGCCGACCGCTCCTACCGGGATCACCTCTCGCGGGTGAAGGAGGTGGCACCCCAACCCGGACGCAACGTCACCCTGCTGTACCGCTTGCACTTCTGATCACCACCCTGAACCCGAACCCATCGAGGTCACCATGCGGACTTCCCGTTCCCACTCCCGCCCAGGACGGGCGTGGCTCTTTCTTCCGATCCTGGCGTTGGCGGTCACCGCCTGCGACTCCTCGTCCGATCCCCTGGCACCCGACGACAACGACCATGCCGATGGGGAGCGGGTGGAGCTTCTGACCCGTGGTCCGGCCTCGGTGCTCCTGGCCGTCTGGATCGACGGAGAGGGCTGGCAGGACGCCGACGGAAACGCCATCACCGAACTGCCCAACCCCATCGATCGGGAGGGGGAGAACGGCCTTCAGCCGCTTCGCGCCGGGGGTGCCAACGCTTCCCTCACCGTTCGCTTCTTCGGTCGGGACGGAGAGGTCATCGAGATGGGAACCGTAAGTCGGGATCCCGAGACCCGGTCCCGGGAGTGCACCGCGTACAACGCCCGGTACCGCCCCACCGACACCTCCACGCCGGTGCTGGCCTGGCCCAACATCCAGCATCCCGATGAGGTCGACACCGGGCCGTTCCAGTTTGCGCGAAGGGCCACGGGGCAATTGGGGGGGATCTTCCACTGCGACCACATCCACTTCTATCCGGAACAGGCCGGCTCGGTGCCGGTTCAGTTCCGCCTGTGGCATGTGGATCACAGCGACATGGACACCGACCCCATCACCGTGGTGGTAGAGGAAGGGGAGCCCCGCTTCGAGCTCCAGACCCGGGGAGACGCCTCGGCGCTTCTGGGCTTCTGGACCGAGAGCCAGGGTTGGCGAGATGTGACCGGAGCGGCCCTGGAGCGCATCGAGGCTCCCCGGGACGTGGAGGGACAGGGTCTACAACCCCTTACCGCCTTCGGAGCCAATGCGTCCCTGACGCTGCGATACTTCGATGCCACTGGACGGCAGGTGGACTTCGGGACGGCCGAACGGCAGGCCGAGGCCCCTCGGGATCGGCTCTGCACCCCCGTCTCCGGGCGCTTCCGGCCGGTGGATCCTGCCACCACGGTGACGCCCTGGCCAAATGTGCCGCATCCGGACGGGCAGTTCGGGGACGCGCTCTACGCCGAGCGCACCAACGGTGATCTGCTGCCCATCTTCCACTGTGACCACATCCACATCTACCCCGAGGCCGAGGGGAGCGTTGGACTGATCATGCAGGCGTGGGACGCTGAGTCGGGGGCTGCGGTGGCCGAGTCCACCCCCATCGAGTTCGTGGTGACCGGCGGGGAGTGAGGCTCGCCCCGACGGACCGCCACCACCGCCGGCCCGGCCCCGGGGTTCTCAGCCCCGGGTCCGGGCCACTTCCATTCCGACCCGTGCCCCGGTGGCCCAGCAACCGCCCAGGCTCACCGCATCCCGCCAGCTTCCCACCAGACGCACGCCGGGAGTGGCCTCCTCGAATCGGGCCACCTCCCGGATC
>PWZC01000085.1 GCA_003567615.1 Gemmatimonadota bacterium
CCACCATGTG
This sequence comes from Gemmatimonadota bacterium, assembly GCA_003567615.1. GTDB lineage: Bacteria > Gemmatimonadota > Gemmatimonadetes > Longimicrobiales > Gaopeijiaceae > PWLA01. The sequence goes on from PWZC01000085.1 coordinate 11, forward strand.
GCGAAGCGGATCCTGCGGGGCGGGTTCGGTGGCGTGCTGACCTTCGAGGTGAAGGGCGGCGATCGCGGAGCCCGTCGTTTCATGGAAGGGCTCGAGCTCTTCTCCCTCCTGGCTAATGTGGGCGACGCCAAGAGCCTGGTGATCCACCCGTGGAGCACCACCCACGAGCAGCTCACCGAGGCGGACCGGCGAGCAGCGGGAGTAACGCCGGCAGGTATCCGGCTTTCGGTGGGGATCGAGGACCCAGACGACCTGATCCGGGATCTGGACCGGGCGCTGGCAGAGGTGGAGGAGGTTGCGCACCATGCCGCGTGACCGGCGGGTCCTCAAGTTCAGCGGGACGGCGCTGCGGTCACCAGGGCGAGTGGTGCTAGCGGCAGATCGGATCCGATATCTGCAAGGGGCCGGGATCCAGGTAACGGCGGCGAAGCGGGCCCACCGGGAGGTCTCATGAACCCGCGGCACTTCCCCGCCTGGCGCCTGCAGGGCGCCCCGCCCCGGGAGGACGGGTCCAATGTCCTCCTCTTCTTCCACTCCCTTACCGGCGAGCCGGATCCAGCCACCTGGTGGCCTGGGCTGGTGGGCCCAGGAAAGGTGCTGGATACCCGCAGTTGGTGCCTGGTGACACCGGATCTGGTCCCCGATCAGGTGGGGGACGCGCCCCTCACCACCCGCACCATGGCCCAGGTGGCCGGGTCCGTCCTGGATCGGTTGGGAATCGGGACGATTCGCATGGCGGTGGGGGGCTCGGTGGGGGGGATGGTGGCGCTGGAGTGGGCCGCCACCTACCCCCACCGGACCCGGGATGTGGTGGTCTTCGCAGCACCGGCCGTCCACCCGGCCCAGGCCATGGGGTGGAATCACATCCAGCGGGAGGCGATCCGGGTGGCGGGTCCCGAACGGGGGTTCGCCCTGGCCCGGATGACGGCCATGCTCACCTACCGCACCCCGGACGAACTCGAGGAGCGGTTCGGGCAGGAGCGCCGGGACGACGGGCTCCCCCAGGTGGCCTCCTGGCTCGAGCACCATGGCCGCAAGCTGGTGGCCCGCTATCCACTGGAGCGCTACCTCCACCTCCTGGACGCCATGGATGGCCACGATGTGGGAGACGACGGTCGGGGCGGCGTGGGAGCAGCCCTTGGCGCATTCCAGGGACACTTGCTGGGCGTGGGGATCAAGGGAGATCTCCTCTATCCGCCCGAGACGGTACGGAGCTGGTGCCGACAGGCCGGGTCCCGGGCCGGCTACCGCGAGATCGAGTCGGTCCACGGTCACGATGCCTTCCTGCTGGAGGAAGGCGCCGTGGCAGAGATCCTGGGAGGTGTCCTGGCCTCCCGCCGCCGGGTTCTCCGGGCCGGCTGAGCCCATCCGACGGGACGGCGCTGTAAGCCGCCTCTACCGGCTACCGTCCACGGTCCGTCGGTCGAGCAGGACAGTACACCCGATTGAACGGAGACCGTTACCGGATCGTGGGCTTCGCGACGCCGAAGTGTGCACCCGAGGGAAGAAGATTGCCTTCACTCCCCGGGGTCAGCCTTCCAGACCCCCGTGTGAAGCATCCTCAGGTACACACGAGGCAGCATGAATACCACTTTGGTGCGCACCGTCCGTTCCGGCCACCTGCCGGCGTCCCCGGTCCGACGTCTACTGGGCACTTCCCTTCTCTCGCTCCTCCTCCTGGCTCCGCTCAGCGGTGTCGCCCAGGAGGCCACCGGGTCCATCACCGGCCGGGTCCTGGCGCCGGATCAGCGGCCTCTCACCGGCGCCGCCGTCCAGATCGAAGCGCTGGGTCTTGGCCGCATGGCCGGCACAAACGGCGACTTCGCCTTCCGTGACGTCCCGGTGGGAACACATTCGCTGACGATTTCCCTCATCGGCTACGGGACCGAACAGGTGGAGGTATCGGTGGAGGCGGGCGAGACCGCCGTGGCCCAGGTCACCCTTCGCACCCGGGCCGTCGAGCTGGCCGGGGTCACCGTATCGGCGGCGCTGGAGGGGCAGGCCCGGGCGCTTCTGGACCAACGACTCTCCGACAACATCGTGTCGGTCATCTCCGCCGACGGGATCGGACGCTTCCCGGACCTGAACATGGCGGACGCCATGAACCGCCTCTCCGGCGTCTCGCTGGTCCGTTTCCGGGGTGAGGGGGTGGCGCTGAACATCCGGGGTGCACCACCGGAGTTCTCGGCGGTGGCCATCAACGGGGTGAACATCCCCACTGCCAACGACGGCCGGGCCACCAACCTCAACGCCTTCACCACCGATGTGGTGGAATCGGTGGAGGTCTCAAAGGCCCTCACCCCCGACATGGACGCCTCGTCCATCGGCGGCCGGGTCGACATCCGCACCCGGGGCGCCCTCACTGCCGGGGAGCGACGGATCCAGTTCACGCCCGCCGGGGGATACAGCGCCCTGGGGGAGGTGGCCAACTACAACGGCTCCTTCAGCTATGGCGACGTGTTCGGCCGGGACCGGAACGTGGGGTTCCTGCTGTCGGCTTCCCGCTCCCGCATCGGCCGGGAGCTGGACAACGTGGAAAATTCGTGGAGCTTCGTTGACGAAGTGAACGATTTCCGGCCTACTCAGAGCAACACCAAGGCCTACAACATCGTCCGGACCCGGGCCTCCTACTCGGCCAGGCTGGACTACCTCCCCAGCGAACGATCGAGCCTTTTCGCCAGCGCCACCCACTCCTTCCTGGACAATGAGGAAGAGCGGCACAACGTTCGGCTGCGGCTCGGTGACGGATCCACCTATGCCCCCGGGTCCAACTCCCTCTCCGGGACGGCCCAGGACTTCAGGATGCGCTGGGACTACCACGATCGCCGGACCCAGACCCAGACCCAGGTGTTTTCCGCCGGGGGGAACTACCAGTTCGACTTCGGACAGCTCGACTTCACCGGCGCCTTCTCCCGAGCACGCTCGGAGGTCCCACGCGGTCGAATCTTCGCGGATTACCGAACGCCCGCGGGCTTCGGGACCACCATGCGCTACGACTACTCGGAACCGGATTTCCCCCGGTTCACCCCGGTGGATCCGGCCACGGGTCAGGTCATCAACAACGGCTCCATCGCCCCGAACCCCGACGACTTCGTCTTCTACGAGTTCAACAGCCGGGAGAACCTGGTCCGGGACGACCAGATCACCTTCGCCTCCAATCTGACCATCCCCGCCTCGCTGGGGTCCTTTCCCACCTCCTTCCGCCTCGGGGTCAAGGCGGATCTGGCGGAGCGGGACCGGGAGTACCGGTTCTTCCGGAGCCGGAACGAACCCGACGCCCCCTCCCTGAGGACACTGCTGGGTGACCGGAGCCTCAACAACTTCGGCATCTATGACTTCGGGTCCCGTTTCGAGAATTCCCGGGTCCAGCAGGCCGCCGGTCAGGCGCAGAACATGGAGCTTGTCCCGGGGTCCAGCTTCCCGAATGACTACGTCCTCTCGGAGGACATCTACGCCGCCTACGCCATGCAGACCACCGACATCGGGCGGCTGCGCCTGGTGGGCGGAGTCCGGCTGGAGCACGCCCGTTCCGGCGCCGAGGGCTTCGTGACCCGGGACGGCTGGCGGACCTGGGAAGAAGCGACTACCTCCCGAGTGAACACCCACGTCTTCCCGAGCCTCCACGCCAACTTCCGCTACACGCCGGACCTGGTGCTCCGGGCGGCGCTCACCACCGGGATCATCCGGCCCCGCATGTCCCACATGCGGCCCAGCGGGTCCATCAATGAGGAGGCCAGCACGCCCACCTTCTCCGGCTCCAACCCCCAGATCCGTCCCACCCGCTCCACCGGGTTCGACCTCATGGCCGAGTACTACGTCCCCCTGGGTGTATTCTCGGCCGGTGTCTTCCACAAGCGGCTCACCGACGTGGTCTTCGGCATCACCCGCGACGGTACCGCCGAGGATGAGTTCCTGGGTCAGAGCCTGGAGGGCTTCCGCATCTCCCGGGCCGAGAACGCCGATCGGGGTCGGATCACCGGTTTCGAGGTCAACCTGGATCGGCCGCTGGACTTCCTCCCGGGCGCCCTTCGTTACACCGGAATCATCACCAACTACACCCAGACCCGGTCCTCGGCCACGAACCCCCAGACCGGCGAAACGGTGACGCTGGCGAGTCAGGCGAAGCACTCCGCCAATGTGGCGGGCTACTTCGACCGGGGCCCGTTCAACGCCCGGCTCTCGTTCAACTACCAGAGCGAGTATCTGAACTCGCTGAACAACGACCCGCGGCTCCACCTCTACATCGACGGGCGTGGGATCCTGGACTTCGCCATGAACTACGACATCCGGCCCGGAGTCGGCCTCTTCCTCGAGGCCACCAACCTCACCGACAGCATACAGCGCCGGTTCCGGGGCGAGGTGAGCCGGGTGGACGAACTGGAGCAGTTCGGGCGGGCCTTTACGCTGGGGATGCGGATGGTCTACTGAGGCTCACGGCCCACGCAGGATCCGGAACCGGTCCGGCCCCCACCCGGGGGTCGGGCCGGTTCTCGTCTTCCGGTGGGTGAAGCACGTCGGACTCGTTTCGCGCCGGTGGCGCCGGATCAGCACTTGTCGACCCGGCTGGCCATCGCGGACCCGGCCGGTCCTGGGGGACCGGATCAGCCCCCGTAGAACTGGCCGTGGAAGCCCAGGGGAAGGGCGTGGGGCACCGTGGCCCGGGCCTCTTCCTCCAGAGTCGCCGCATTCAGAACCAGGAGGAAGGAGGTGGAGGCCCTGGCATCCAGCACCACCGAGAGGAGGACACCGTCGTCTTCCGCCCCCTCCCCCCGAGCGCTGGAGCTCCATGACTCGCCCTCGGCCGAGGGTGAGCCTTCGACCGAGCCGCCTCGGGACCGGGACCCGGCGCCGACCGATGGGTCGTCCTCCGGCGTAGGCACGAAGACGGGCTCCCCGGGAAAACACCCTTCCTCATACCAACTCACAGCCTCTCCGGTGGTGACGTCGATCTTCACCAACTCGTCGGTGAAGTGACCCGGAACCCGGTTCGCCGTCCCCCACACGTACCGGTACGGGCGCCCCACCTTCGACTCGTTCACCCGAGGGAGCTCCACGTTCTGCTCCGAAAGCACCTGCCGCTCCACCGTCTCGCCGTCGGGATGCAGACGGATCCTCCACGTGGTGGGCCGGGGAAAGTCGGGGTCGCCCCGCCGGAGGGACTCCAGATAGAGGAAGTCGATGATCCGGGCGTCCTCGTACCCGGCCAGATCCAGGACCACGGCACCCTCCCGGTCCACGAAGGCATTGATGTGGTGGAACGCGAAGAGAGGCGGTCCCACCCAGGTACCCAGGTGCCCTTGTCCTTTGCGATCGAAGAGCTGGAAGCGCGTGCCCCGCTCCGGGTCCCACCGGTAGTTCCGAATGAACGGATCTCCCGAGGTGAGAAGCCGGACCGGATTTACCACCAGGGGGAACTCCGCCAGCACCAGATGTTGCTCCGTCATGGCGAAGCTGTGCATGTAGGCCGGGCGCTCCACCTGCATGGAGGCCACCCGCTCCCGGGTCCGACTCCCGGCCGCCAGCCGGTAGAGGTGGTACGTGCTGGTGAGGGAGAACTCGGTGAGGTAGCTGTAGAGGGCGCCGGTTTCCGGGTCTCGGTGGGGGTGGGCGGTGGTGATGGCGCCCTTCAGGTCATCCTGGAAATCGGTCACCCCCAGGGTCTCCAGCGTCTCCGGATCGAAGAGGATGGGGAGGGGGGTTTCGGTGAGGGCCGCAAACCCCTCGGCCAGCTTCACCACATTGATGTTGGCGTTGTCCGTCACCGGCGGCTGGAAGGTGGCCATGATCCGGCCGAACAGGGGGAAGCAGGGGTCGGTAGCGAACTCCGATCGGCTGATGCGCCCGTTCGCCTCGGCCTCGGTGAAGGAGTTGGACCGGAGGAAGCGATTCCGGTAACCCACCTTCCCCCCGGCCAGGGTGAAGGCGTGGAGCATGGCCAGGCCGTCGAACCAGTGGTTGTACCCCCGCTCTCCCCCCTCGAAGCGTGCCGGCCCGTTTCGGATCAGGGTTCCCTCGAGCCAGGACGGGAGTCGGCCCTGAACCGTGAGGGAGTCCAGGACCACCTCCCGGTCCAGCGTCACCAGCCCATTACGGTACGGCGCCGGGTCCGTCATCCATCCACCAGATTGCCGTTTCCGTCCTTGTAGGGGCGGAGGTTCCACTCCAGGAAGGCCCAGATCCGATTCCACGAATCCCGCATCTCCGGGGTCCAGGCGGGGGTGAGGGTCTCCATGTCAACCTGCCGGTCGAAGGAGTGGCCCCCCGGCGGATCCCGATAGATGCGGGTCTCGGCCAGGTGGGGCTTCTTCACCTGAAGCGCATGGACCAGCATCTCCGCCTCCTCGAAGTCCACATCCCGGTCGTTGTCGGCGATGTGGACCAGGACCGGGACGTCGATGTGGTCCACCTGGTAGACGGGAGATCGGTACACATATTCCTCCCGGCGCTCAAAGGGGAGGCCCCGGAGGCGCTCTCCCGTGGCGAAGTGGTGCTGATAGCCCGGCCCCTTGTAGGAGAGGCGGAAGATGAGGTTGGACACCGGCACGATGGCCACCGCCGAGTTGAAGGGATGGGGCGGGCGGGCCATGGCCAGAAGCGAGATGTAGCCACCGTGGCTCCATCCGATCATGGACACCCGGTCCGGATCCACATGGGGGAGGTTCTCCACCAACCAATCGTACGCCGACACATTGTCGTCGACCTCGTGGCCGCCGTAGTCGAAGGCCAGATGATGCTCCTCACCCCAGCCGATCCCGCCGCGGTACTCCGGCGCGATGACCACGTACCCCCGCTCCACCGCCTCCTTCACGAAGGGCCAGTAATTGGGGGTCCAGAGTCCACG
>PWZC01000037.1 GCA_003567615.1 Gemmatimonadota bacterium
AGGGTCTCGAGCTTCTGGCGTCGGGTACGCAGGAGGTGGCTGTCGTCACCATCGGTCGAACCGGACGACACGGGGCCCTCCGATGCGGTGGCGGCCGGGCTCCCTGCTTCCGGGGAATCGGACATCCGTGGATCCAGCGATTGGTCTCGGGTCATGCTGTGGCCTGGGCTCCGAATTTCTTCAGGTACGCTTCGATGAAGGGATCCAGTTCACCGTCCATCACCGCATCCACATCGCCGATCTTCAGCTCGGTGCGGTGATCGTTCACCATGGTATAGGGCTGGAACACGTAGGAACGGATCTGATTCCCCCAGCCGATCTCCGTCTTCGTGGCCTCCACGGCCTGGCGCTCCTTCTCCCGCTCCTCCTCGGCTCGCTCGAAGAGGGCGGCCTTCAGCATCTTCATGGCCGTAGCCCGGTTCTTGTGCTGGGAGCGCTCCTTCTGGCATGACACCACGATCCCCGTGGGCTCATGTGTGATCCGGATCGCTGAATCCGTCTTGTTCACGTGCTGTCCACCGGCACCGGACGCCCGGAAGGTATCGACCCGGAGGTCTCCCTCGTCGATCTCGATGTCGATGTCATCGTCCACCTCGGGGTAGACGAAGACCGAGGCGAAGGAGGTGTGGCGCCGAGCCTGGGAATCGAAGGGTGAGATCCGCACCAGGCGGTGAACCCCCTTCTCGGCCTTGAGGAAGCCGTACGCAGCTTCACCTGTGACCTGAAGGGTAACGCCCTTCACGCCGGCCTCCTCGCCGTACTGGATGTCGAGGAGTTCGACCACATGTCCGTGGCGCTCTGCCCACCGGTTGTACATGCGGAGGAGCATCTCGGCCCAGTCCTGGGACTCGGTACCTCCCGCGCCGGCATGAATGGTGAGGAGAGCGTTGCGGTGATCATTCTCTCCCTGGAGCATGGTCCGCACCTCCAGTTCCTCCAGCCCACGCTTGAGCAGGTCCAACTCCCGCCGCCACTCGCCCTCCAGATCGGGGTCGGCCTCGTCCGCCAGGAGTTCGGCCAACTCCTCCAACTCCGTGGCCTTGGCATGAAGACGGGTCCACGGCTCGACCCACCCCTTGAGGCGATTCGATTCCTCCATGACCTCCCGGGCGTCATCGGGTCGGTCCCAGAAGCCCGGATCGGTCATGCGGGCCTGGAGTTCTTCTATCCGCCGCTCACGTTGAGCGACGTCAAAGAAACCCCCTGAGTTCGTCGATCCGCTTGAGCAGTCCACGTACGCGGTTCACATCGTCCTGATTCATCGGGGCTCATTCTCCTTGGGGTTCCCTCCCGGACTGCGGCGCGACCGCGCCGGGGCGAGGCCCACAGACATGAAAAAGGGCCGTCCGCGGGGGACGACCCCACCGCGGCGGCCCCGCGGCAATCGGTCGCGGGATTCTTGTCGAACCCCGCAACCTCGGAATGTATCCCCAGGGCCCGAACGGTTCAACCGAATGCACCCCACCCTGGGCCATGGGGAAGTCCCCCCATCAGTACACGCCGGTCCCCCGAGCCAGAACCTCGTTCAGCGCCACCCGGAAGTAGTCCGTGGACTCGGCCATCTCCCGCCCCACCTGCTCGATGTATTCCTTGCGGGACTTCTCCACCTCCTCCTCGAAGGTCTCGCGGACTCGTCCCTCCCTCAGAGCTTCAGCATGCTTGTCGGGGTAGTAGGCGATGATGTCGGACACCAGCACCCTGGCCAGGCGCCGCGCCCGATCGTGGGGGTCCCGGCGGCCGAAACGGGACAAGCCGCTGGCCACGGCTCCCTGGGGAGCCCGTTCGTCCTCTGTCTCGGCCAACGCTTCCGAAGTGAGGGACGAGAGGTCCTGAAATCCTTCCTCAGTAGCCGGTGCCGGCAAGGAAGGCTCCGGCTCACGGGTCGCCGGGACAGGGGTGGCATCCCATGAGGTGGAATCCGACTCCAACTCCGGGCCATCCTCCTCCTGTACCGGTTCCGTCTCGAAGATTGCCGGAACCTCGATGCGAAAGGTACGGGAGCACTCCGAGCAGATGGCCGCGATTCCCTGCGAGGGGACCCGGTAACGATCGATGTCGAATTCGCTTCCACAGGAAGGACAGGTGACCTGGAAGGTTGCCATCATGGAATTCACGTCGCGCTCCTCTCGCTATGCGATTCGATACCTTGTGAAGGATCGTTCTCCGGATCCGTTCCCTCGACCCCGGCGCTACCGGACACATCCACGGGAGCTTCATCCGATGCCAGGCGCCGGGATGCCGGGGAACGGCGGTCCACCACATATACGGATCCCGGCACGGTCTTGGCAAAGGCCTTCATCTCGGCGGCACGTTCGCCGAGCTGCGCTGGATGGTCGAACTGACCCAGGCGATTGGTCACCACCCCGATGCTGAGGGTCATGAGGGGCACCCGGTGAACGGTCCCCCGACGATCCTGACCGAGGAAGTAGCCCGCGCTGCGGTCCGCTTCGGAATACTGGTACGGAATGACCTCGTCGAAGAGGGGCAGGATCTCACCGCAAACCTCGTCCAACCGATCGACAGCCAGACTGAAGATGAAGTCGTCTCCGCCGATGTGCCCGACGAAGCCGTCGGGTGCCAGCGCCCGGACCACGTCCCTGAGGATCCGGGCCGTGAGGAGAATGACCCGGTCTCCCTGGGCATAGCTGTACCGGTCATTGAACTCCTTGAAGTGATCCAGGTCCGCGTAACACACGGCGAAGGGAGAACCCGACTCGATCCGACTGGCAAGGTCCCGCTCAATCTGCACGGTCCCAGGCAAACGGGTTGTGGGGTGAACCGACACATCCCTGGCCGCCCTGCGCAGGAGGAGTTCCAGGCGGAGCTCCAGCTCCCGCTCCGCCAGACCCTCCCTGAGGACTTCATCCGCACCAGCTTCGAGCCCACGGGACGAAAGCCCGGGAGGCTCGGAGGGGACGAAGATCGCCACGGGTATGATGGAGGTGAAGGGATCGGCCTTGATGCGCCGGCAGAGGTCCAAGGCCTGCTCCACCGTCCCCGTTGCATCCAGGATCAGGCACGCCGGGAAGGCACGGTTGGCTCGATCCAGGACTCCGGATACACCCCCTTGACGCACCAGGACCATGTCGTGGCTGTCCACGAAGGCCTGGAGCACCGGAGGTGGGACCGCGTTCGGCCCTCCGAAATACAGGACGGTCGGGGCGTGTTTCATACCGGATGCCTGGGGAGGAGCTTGGATGTCGCCCGGAATCGATCAGTTCGCCGCCGGAGCGGCTAGCCGCTCCAGGAGTTTGAAGTCGACCTGACGCTCTTCCTTGTCGGCGCGCACGACCTGGACCCGGACACGATCTCCAAGTCGAAACCGCCGCCGACTGCGCTCACCCACCAGAGCGTAGGCCTCCTCGATGAACCGGTAGAAGTCATCTCCCAGTGTGCTCACGTGGACCAGGCCCTCCACAAAATAGCGATCGAGCAGGACGAAGAACCCGAAGGAGGTGACGCCGGCGATGGTACCCTGGAAATCCTCACCCAGATGCCGCCGCATGAACTCGATCTTCTTCATCTCGACGGAATCCCTCTCGGCCTGTTGGGCGCGTCGCTCGCGTTCGCTGCTGGACTCGGCGATTTCCTCCAGGTAATCCCCCCCCCACTGCTCCGGGACCTTACCCGAGCCGAGAAGTGCCTGATGGAGCACCCGGTGGGTCACTAGATCAGGGTATCGGCGGATTGGAGACGTGAAGTGAGTGTAGGCGGGAGACGCGAGTCCAAAGTGCCCGAGATTCTCCGCGTCGTAGCGTGCCTTCTGCATGTGCCGGAGGATGACCGTGGAGACCAGGGCCTCCTCCGGACGTCCTTCCACGCGCTTCAGGACGGATTGGAGGGCCTTGCCATCGACCCGGCCCCGCGGCAGCGAGTGCCCCACTGACGCCAGGAAGCTGCGGAGATCATCCAACCTTGGTGCCGGCGGTGGTTCATGGATCCTGAAGGGGATGGGAAGTCTCTTGTCCTCGCCGACCCGGGCCACGGTTTCATTGGCCAGGAGCATGAACTCTTCGATGAGGCGGTGGGAATCAAGCTGCTGGACCTTCCGGATATCCTGAGGATTCCCCTCATCGTCCAGGACGACCCGAGCTTCCGGCAGGTCGAAGTCGAGGGAGCCCCTCTCCCGTCGACGGGTCCGCAGCCGCCGGGCCAGGCGGTGGAGTTGGAGGAGGGCGGCGTCCACCTGTTCGTTCACCGTGCCCTTGCCATCCAGAACGTCCTGCACCTGTTGGTAGTGGAGGCCGTGCCGACAGCGGATCCAGGTCTTCTCGAAGCGATACTCCCGCACGCGGGTCTCGGAATCCACCACGAGGAAGAGGCTGAATGCCAACCGATCCTCGTCGGTCCGAAGCGAGCACAGGTCGGACGAGAGAAGGTGGGGAAGCATGGGGACCACCTGGTCCACCAGGTAGACCGATGTGCCCCGTGTGCGCGCTTCCAGGTCCAGGGGTGACCCCTCCCGGACGAAGTGGGCTACGTCGGCAATGTGGATGCCCACCTCCAGAAGCCGTCCGTCATCCATCTCCCTCACGGAGAGGGCATCATCGTGATCCCGGGCCTCCACCGGATCGATGGTGAATACCAGGAGATCGCGACAGTCGGTCCTCTTTCCGGGGCGATCCATCCACTCGGACGAAGCGGCTGCAGCCTCCTCCACCGCCGGCGGGAACTCCCGAGGAAGGCCGTGCCCGTGCAGAATCGCCAGGACATCCACCCCGGGAGCTTCCATGGGCCCGAGCACTCGCTGGACCTCCCCCACAGAGTTCTGCTTCGAGCTTCCATACTGTGAGATCCGAACCACCACGATGTCACCGGAGCGAGCCGATCCAGCCATTCCCTGTGGAACCAGTACGTCACGGGAGACGCGACGGTCCAGAGGGGAGACGAATCCGAAGTTCCGGGTCTCACGGAAGGTCCCGACCACCGTGGGACGAGCTCGCTCGAAGATCTTGAGGATCCGACCCATGGGGGCCTGGCCCCGGGGCCGTCCTTCGATGCGCACCGCGACCCGGTCGCCGTCCATGGCCGAGTCCTGGCGGGAGGCGGGAACGAAAACTTCCTCCCCACCTCGGGCTTCGGGACGAACGAATCCGTCGCCGGAGCGGATGACCCGGAGTGTCCCAACGGTCAGGTTGATCTTCTCTGGAACCGAATATCGGTTACTCCGGATCCGATACACCTCGCCCGCTTCTTCCAGAGAGCGGAGGTACGCTTTGAAGTCGCGATAACGGGCCTTGGGAACACCCAGTTCGTGGGCTAGCTCCTTGGCACGAAGAGGACCGCGGCGGGATCCCTCCAACGCGGAACGGATAGCCTCGGCATTCGGAAGATCCGGCGATGTCATAGCGAGCCGCCCTCGAGCAGGGAACAAGTAGAAGGAGGGAGCGAAAGGGGGAGATCGGCCATCAGAAGACCAGGCCGAGTGTGACGTGAACGGGCTCGTCCCCGGACGTCGGGCCTCCTCGGGAAAGTGAGCGGGCAATCCCGAATTCGAACCGGTCGAATCGGACCCCGAACCCCAGGCCGGCCCCGGCGGTCTGATTCCGATCCAGCCCTCCACCCCAAACGTACCCGCCCCGGACGGATACGTCATCGATCCCGGCCGCAGCCGCGGAAATCTGCCCGCCCACAAAGACAGCGACGTTCCCCGGGTCACGTAGGCGATCTTCCACCTCGCTGACAACGCGAAGCGCCACCTCCTGCTCCTCCACGAATCGGTCAAGAAGATCGTAGGAGACCGCCATCCGAACCCTGGACGGCAACGGATCCGACTGGCCGGAGTCCCGGACCGTGAACTCGGTCCCAAGGTGGGCGACCATGATCCCCACATCCAGCGGGTACCCCGCGAACGGAGTCGCCTGAATGCCCAGGTCGGTGGCCCATGAGGAGGCGGCTACCGTGCCGTCCGGACACTGGCCGCGGCACGTGACACGGTACTGAATGGACTTGAGGTTCATTCCCAGTCGAACCCGCTGGCCGAATGGGCGACCCACCGACGCAATGGCCTGGTGACTCCGAATGGTGATGGAGCCGACCACCTGCCGATCCTGGTCGGTGAGATCCTGGCTACCAACGTCCAACATCTGGTAGGACAGGCCGAAAGCCATCCCCTGGCCAGCTCCGCCTCGCACCACGGAGACGCCCGTCGCCTCGCCGGCGACATGTTCGCCTCGGACCAGAAGCGCGCGCCCGCCTTCCAGGCTCACCAGACCCGCCGGGTTCCAGAATGCGGATTCAGACGAACCCACCGCCGTCATCGCCCGTCCGAGGGCGACGCCTTGCGCCCCGCTTGGAAGGAGAAGGAACAAAGCCCCCTCCCCCACTGCGGTCTCTTCCTGGGAGCCCCCCTGTGCAAGAAGGACCGACGGATGGACAACCAAAACGCACGTGAGTGCCCAGAGGAGCGGGAGCCAGGCCAACCGCACTGCCCGGCACCGTCGGAAATCAGGGATCACTCGGGGCACCAACCTCACCTTCTCCATCACGATCGCCGGATTTCGGGTATGGGCAGCCCCAACCGACGCAGTTCGCCCCTCTTCTTGCGCCATTTGGGAAGCACCTTCACCCAAAGGTCGAGATAGACAGGTTGCTCGAGAAAGGCCTCGATCTTGGCACGGGCATCACGCCCAAGTGTTCGAATGGCGGCTCCTCGCTCACCGATCAAGATGCCCTTCTGCGAGGCCCGTTCCACAAAGATGTTGACCTGTATGTAGGTCCTCCCACCGCCTTCACGGAAGTCCTCGACCTCGCAGAAGGTGGCGTACGGAATCTCCTCCCGGAATTGATCGAAGACCGTCTCTCGGACCAACTCACCTACGAAGAA
>PWZC01000125.1 GCA_003567615.1 Gemmatimonadota bacterium
CATGACCCTCGCAAGCTAGGGAAGCCCGCGAGGGGGTGTCAACGAATCCGGGCGGCGCGGTCACAGGAATCGGATTGTGGAGCGCTCCGCACCCCATCACCTTTGGGCGGAAGGGGGTTGCGGGACCGATACACCACCGGGCGGAGAGCGCACATGGAGGGGGACTACGAGCGGGTCGAAGCGGCCATCCGGTACCTGGAGGCACATGCACGGCGCCAGCCGAGCCTCGACGAGCTGGCGGTCCATCTGGGTCTCAGTGCCGGCCACCTGCAGCGGGTCTTCCGTCGGTGGGCCGGGGTGAGCCCCAAGCGCTTTCTCCAGTTCCTCACGGCCCGATACGCCCGCTCCCTCCTCGAGTCCCGATCCACCCTGCTGGAGGTGGCGTGGGAGGCCGGGCTCTCGGGCCCGGGACGCCTCCACGACCTCTTCGTGGGCATCCACGCCATGACGCCGGCCCAGGTCCGGGCCGGGGGAGCGGGATTGACGCTCCGTTGGGGACTCCATTCCACGCCCTTCGGGATGTGCCTGCTGGGGGTGACCGAGCGGGGTGTGGCCTTCCTTTCCTTCCCGGATCTCCGTCCTGGCGATGCCGGTCCCGGCGAGGACGACGCCGGATCGCCGCCCCCGCCGGCGTTGAGGAAGTACTGGCCCGAGGCGGATTTTCGCCAGGACCGGCAGGGGACCGCGCGCCTGATCCGGCAGATCTTCCGGTTCGGTCCCTCGGCGGACCACGGCCCCCTGACCCTCCACCTCAAGGGGACCAACTTCCAGGTCCGCGTCTGGGAAGCGCTCCTCCGGATCCCACCGGGGCAGGTGGTGACCTACGGGGAGCTGGCCAAAGCCGTCGACCTCCCATCGGGTGCCCGGGCGGTGGGCGGGGCGGTGGGGCGCAATCCGGTGAGCTGGCTCATCCCCTGCCACCGGGTCATCCGAGGAACCGGTGCCTTCGGCGACTATCGGTGGGGCAGTGCCCGGAAGAAGGCCATGCTCGGGTGGGAAGCGGCCAGGAGCGACGCCAGCCGCGGACCGGCTTCCGACCCGGACCAGGCCTGACCGGGAGTTTGCCAAGGCGGGTCATGGGCGCCATCTTGCGGCCTTTGTGCCGGGGCCGGAAATGGAGCGTGCGCAGGGCCAGGCATGGGTACCGCGCAGCGTCACTTCCCTCCCCTGACAACCCCTCATCCACCGAGTCGCCACCCCACCGCTTCCAGGCAGGGGGGGGCCATCTCCGGGAGAAGACCGCCCCCGATGACCGCCTACATCGAACCGGGTTGGCTGAGCCTCGCCCCACCCCTGGTCGCCATCGCCCTGGCTCTGCTCACACGGGAGGTGGTCCTCTCCCTCTTTGCCGGGGTCTGGATGGGCGCCCTCTTCCTGGCCGGGTGGGATCCCCTCACCGGCACCGGGACGTCGCTCCAGTTCCTGGTGGACGCCCTGGTGGACGAGGATCACATGGCCATCGTGATCTTCAGCCTGCTCCTGGGTGGGATGGTGGGGGTCATGGCCCGGAGCGGCGGGACCCAGGGGATCGTGGACGCGCTGGAGAAGCTGGCCACGACCCGGCGGAGGGCGCAGCTCTTCGCCTGGCTCTCGGCGGCATTCATCTTCTTCGACGACTACGCCAACACGCTGATCCGGGGCAATGCGCTCCGGCCCATGACGGACCGGCTCCAGATCTCCCGGGAGAAGCTGGCCTACGTGGTGGACTCCACCGCCGCCCCTCTGGCGGTGAGCGCCGTGGTCACCACCTGGATCGGCTTCCAGATCACCCAGGTGCGGGACTCCCTGGGCACCCTGGCCGCCCAGACCCCGGACCCGGAGCACGCCGCCCAGCTCCAGGCCGGTGCCGACAACGCATTTCTCATCGTCCTCCACTCGCTGCCGTACCTCTTCTACCCCATCCTGGCCCTCCTCTTCGTCCTCATGGTCATCGTCATGAAGCGGGATTTCGGGCCCATGTACCACGCCGAGCGACGGGCGTATTCGGGGGGAGGGCTCATCCGGCCCGGAGCCCAGCCCGCCTCCGATCCCACCTCCGCCGAGCTACAGCCCCCAGCGGACGCCCCTCGACGGTGGATCAACGCCGCCTTCCCGGTCCTCACCGTCATCGGGGTGGCGCTGGCGGGTCTCTGGGGAACCGGCGCGGCGGGCCTGGCCCCGGAAGAGCGCACGGTGGTGAACGTCATCGGCGACGCCAATCCCTTCGCCGCCCTCCTGTGGGCCTCCTTCGCCGGGTGCGCCGTGGCCATCGCCATGGTGACGGCGCAGCGCATCCTCACCCTGAAGGAGGCCCTGGACGCCTGGCTCGGCGGGATCCAATCCATGCTCATGGCCATCATCATCCTGGTGCTGGCATGGGCGCTGGGCGGCGTCACCGGCGAACTGGGCACCGGGCCCTACCTGGCTTCCCTTCTCCAGGACACCCTTCCCCTGGTGATCCTCCCGGCGCTGGTCTTCATCGTGGCGGCTCTCACCGCCTTCTCCACCGGCACCTCGTGGGGGACCATGGCCATCCTCTTCCCGGTGGTGATCCCCCTGGCCGTGGCCATGGGAGCGGGGGTGGGGTTCGCCGGGGGCGAGAACTACGTCATACTCCTGGGCACGGTCAGTTCGGTGATGGCCGGCGCGGTCTTCGGGGACCACTCCTCACCCATCTCCGACACCACGGTCCTCAGCTCCATGGCCTCGTCCTGCGACCTGGTGGACCACGTGCGAACCCAGCTCCCCTATGCCCTGGTCGTAGCGGCGGTGGGGCTGGCGGTGGGCGAGCTCCCGGCTGCCTTCGGGTGGATCCACCCGGTGATGGGGCTCGGGCTCGGCCTGGTGATCCTCTGGGTCATCCTGCGGATATGGGGGAAGGACCCGGGGTTGAATCTGCCGGCCGCGGAGTCCGGGGCGGATCGGCCGGTCCCGGAGCAAGGGACTGCTGCTCCTTCGTCCTAGCGCGACTCCGGGTCCAACCCTCCGGTTGCCGGGAGTTCGGGGGCTGGCCGAGCGGTGGCCGACCCGGCGCCGAATACCTGGGCCGAGAACATCCCCAGGTAGTCGCCCCGGGCCGCCGCCTGTCCCTCCGGACCCACCGCCCAGTCGTAGCTGAAGAGGACGAGTCCCGAAAGCCCCGCCGCCCGGACCATGCGAGACTTCTCCACCGCCCCCTCGAAGGTGGTGTTGTAGACTCCCACCCCCATCCAGACCCGGTGAGGTCCCCCCGCCCGGAGAGCGCGATCCACCCCGGCCTGGAAGACGTGGGGGAGATTCGTGTAGTTCATGGGAACCACCACGTCCACCAGTCCCAGGGACACCCACTCCTCCCAGGCCTGGAAGCGGTGCACATAGGCGTCCCGGGCGTTGGCGAAGACGGCGGCGGTGAGGGGAATCCCCGGGGCGATGCGGTGGATCTCTCCCCGGATCCGCTCCACAACCGTGGTGACCCCTTGCCGGTGGAAGTCGGCCCAGTCCTGGGGGAAGGCGTCGGCGTAGGCGAAGACGTCGCCGGCCTGCCAGGCCCGCTCGGCCGTCCGGAGATCGTTGGGGGACCGGGTGCCCCGGAGGCGAGCCCGGAAGGTCTCCAGGGGCGCCCGTCCAAAGTCGTAGTCGGCGCTGGGGAGACGGATGTAATCCAGATGGATCCCGTCCACGTCGTAGCGGAGGAGGAGGTCGGCCACCACCTCCGCCAGGTGGTCCTGGACCGGGGGAAGCACGGCAGAGGTGTAGAGCCCCTCCACCTGGTCCGGGTTCGCCGCCGCATGGGCCATGAGGGCATCCACGTACCCGGAACTCCGGGGGTCCATGGCGAAGAGTCGGGGCGCCAGCTCCCGGGGGACGGCCAGGAGTTCGGGGCGCCGATTCACGGCGTGGAGTGGATCGCCATGGCGCCGGTGGGCGCTCCCCACCAGAAGGGTGTTGAGCCAGGCGTGGACCGACAGGCCCAGCTCGCGGGCTTCATCCAGGACCACCGCCAGCGGATCGTAGCCGGGGAACTGGGAGGAAATGGTGGGACCCCGGGGTTCCCGGCCCGAATGGTACCAGGCATCTCCCCGGCCCCGGACCTGCACCAGGAGAGTGTTGAAGCCGGCGGCGTGGGCACGACGAACCGCCATCCGCGCCGAGTCGGGGTGGTTGAGGGCGGTGCGCACGATCCAGAGGGCCCGTACCGAGGTCTCGTCGCCACCGAGGGGCGCCACGTCCCGGGTGAGCGGGGGTGCACCGTCGGACGGACGGTCCAGCCCGGTGGCCGGAGCTCCCCGGGGCTCCATCTCCACCTCCGGGGGGGGGGCGGGCGAACGGTCCCGCTCCGGCGCCCCGGTCCAGGAGGGCGGGGGGAGTTCCGGGCTCGGGGGTGGCGGCGCTCCAGGCGGAGGACCCTCCGGGACGCACGCCCCGGCGAGCATGGCCACCAGCACCCATGTACCCACCCCCAGGAAGCTGCGGAGCGCTCCGCCCCGCTGGGTCATTCCGCCATGGCGGTTCATCGTCGTCTCCGCTCCCGGAAGAAGTCGCGCAGGAGTCGAGCACAGGGTCCGGCCAGAACGCCGGAGGTCACGGCCATCCGGTGGTTCAGCCGGGGATCCTGAACCAGGTTGCCCAGACTTCCCGCCATCCCGGCCTTGGGGTCCGACGCCCCGTACACCAGGCGGTCCACCCTCGCCAGGACCAGGGTACCGGCGCACTGGGTGCAGGGCTCCAGCGTCACGTACAGGGTCGTGCCGGGAAGACGGGCGGCGCCGGTCCGCCTGCCGGCGCGGCGGAGCGCCACCACCTCGGCGTGGGCCGACGGATCGCTCCAGCGGAGGGTCCGATTCCCACCTTCCGCCAGAAGGCGCCCCTCCCGAACCACCACGGCACCCACCGGGACCTCTCCCAGGACCCAGGCTTCCCGGGCCCGTTCCAGGGCACGGGCCATCCAGGCGGCATCCCCGTTGTGGACAGGTTCCGTCCGGAGGGCGCTCACCGCTCCGGGGCGCGTGAGGGGACGAAGCAATTCATCGGACCCCGGCGGGCCGCCCCGCCCCGCGTCCGGACCGAAAAACTCAAAAGAGCCCACGTCGGAACCCACCATGCCTCCCGTGACCCTGGTTTCGGTTGGAGAGACCGGTTCCTTCACCCTCGCCCAGACTCGGGACGTCAGTGGGCGGTAGCGCTACGGGGGAGTGGAGCGCCGTCCAGTCGACGATGGATGGCCACCACCCGACCGGTCACCCGGAGGCGGGTCCGGTCCTCGACCCGGATGGGGTCACCTCCACCGGCGGGAATGAGGATCGTCTCGCCGGAAGCCCGGGAGCACCGGTAGAGCTCAGCTCCACTGCCATTGGCCACCGTGACCAGGGATCCATCGGATGTGGGGGAGGCCCCGGGATCATCGGGAAGGGAGTCGGCCGGCTCCACCAGGAGAAGGTCACCGGCCCCGATCCCCAGAGTCGCGAACTCGTCCCCCCGGGTCCGGACGAAGAAGCACCCCCGGGCACCGGCGATGCGCCGGTCCAGGGAAAAGGTGGTCTCGATGCCGTCCGTCCGGCGACGGGCATCGGGGTGGGGAAGACCGGCGTAGCAGGGCACCGTCACCGTGTCGGGGTTCAGGTCGACTCCCAGGATCCTCACGCCCCTCGACCGGGACGGATCCCGCTCCAGATATCCTTTCCGGGCCAGCGTCTTCAGGTGCTCCGAGACCGTCTTCGTACTCTTGATCCCGAACTCCTCACCGATCTCCCGGATGGAGGGCTGGTAGGTGCGGGTCCGGAGATAACGGACCATGTAATCCAGGATGCGTTGCTCGAGATCACTCAGGACGGCGGGCATTCCGCATCTCCAGGGGCAGGCGGGGCGGGAGGGCAACCTTTTCAGCTTATCCAGCGCCGATCAGGGGGTCAAGCGTTGTCCGCCACCCGGGTCCGGATGCGCTGCACACCCGCCGCCATCCGGGCCATGGAGCGGTCCCGTCCCATGGCCACCAGCACCTCGAAGATCCCCGGGCTCACCGCCTCCCCCACCAGCGCCACCCGGAGGGGGTGGATGAGCTTTCCGGCCCCGACGCCCCGCGCCTCGGCCAACCCCCGGAGTTCCTCTTCCAACCTCACCTCGGTCCACTCCCCGGCGTCGGCATCCAACCCGCCAAGGCGCTCCCGCAGCGCCTCGAGGTGCCCGGCAGTCTCGTCCGGACGCCTGGCCCAGTGCTTCTGGACCGCCTCGGGGTCATAGGCGATCTCGTCCGCCAGATAGGGTCGGAGCTTGAGCGCCACGTCGTCCACCGACCGCGCCCGGGTGGTGAGAAGCTCGAGGATGGAGCCGAACCAGTCCGGACTGGTTTCCATGGCCGACTCGGCCACCTCCCGGAGATCGGGCTCCAGCCGCGACATGACCCGAGAGGCCAGCGCCACGCCGTCCATGCGATTCAGATGCTGACCGTTCAGCCACCCCAGCTTCTCCGAGTCGAAGACGGCACTCTTCTTCACCACCCGATCCAGGGAAAAGGCCCTCACCAACTCGGCCCGGCTCATGACCTCCTGATCCGTCCCCGGCGACCAGCCCAGGAGGGTGAGGAAGTTCACCATGGCTTCGGGAAGGATCCCCTGATTCTCGTAGTCCCCCACTGCCGTAGCCCCGTGTCGCTTGGAAAGGCGCTTGCCGTCCGGACCCAGAATCAGGGGGAGGTGGGCGAATTCCGGCACCGGGTACCCCAGCGCCTCGTAGAGGAGGATCTGCTTGGGGGTGTTGGAGAGGTGGTCATCGCCCCGCATCACCAGGGTGATCTTCATGAAGGCGTCGTCCGAGACCACCGCCAGGTTGTAGGTGG
>PWZC01000343.1 GCA_003567615.1 Gemmatimonadota bacterium
ACCGACACTGCCGGGAAATCCCCCATCTCCCCCGAGAAGGACACGTACCAGAACCCATCGTCGTGGCAGTCCAGCTCCACCGGCTCCGTCTCCGCCCGCTCGGCCCAGGGGTTCGCGCGGTAGAGCCGAGCGGCGGCGGAGAAGAGGCGTCGGATCTCCTCATCGTCCATGTCCCAACCGGCCCACCGGAGGGGTGAAGCCGTGAGGGGTCGATCAGCGGGGCCACCCATCCGCTCCACCACCCCAGCCAGTGCCTCATCCAGATTCGGCAGGGACGGGCGACACTCCACCCGGATCTTGCGGGTGCCCAGTTGCGCCTCGAGAACGGTGGCCAACTCCTGATCCCGGACCCGGATCGTGCGGGGCATCCGCCCCACCTGCGAGGCAGCTTCCCGGATTCGCCGGGTGAGAAGGTCCACCAGCTCCGGAACCTCCCGGGGGGGGCGCGCCAGGACCTCCGTGGCCAGCACCCATTCCCCAACCGTCAGGATCAGGATCCCGGGACGCCCGTCGGGTCTGTCGTCGAAGACGGCGGGAAGAGGGGACACGTCCGCTTCCCAGACCCGCGCCTTCCGGGCATCCCGGCGCATGGCCGCAGTGAGATGGATCTCCATGGCGGCCGCTCAGGCCGAAGCGTCGGGGCCGGACTGCGCCAGTGCTGCGTGGGCCGCCGCCAGTCGAGCCACCTTGATCCGGGAAGCGGAAGCGGACACGTGGGTCATCCCCAGTTCGTGGCAGAACCGGATGGTTTCCGGGTCGCCCCCATGCTCCCCGCAGATTCCCGTGATCAGATCGGGATTCACCCCCCGTCCCGCCCGGGTCGCCATCTCCACCAGAAGGCCCACTCCATTCCGGTCAATGGTGGCAAAGGGCTGGAGCGGCATGAGATCCAGCTCCATGGCGCTGGGGAGGTAGGTGACCTCCACGTCGTCCCGGGAGAGGCCGAAGACGAGCTGGGTGAGGTCGTTGGTTCCGAAGGAGAAGGCGTCGACCTGGCTGGCCAGATGCTCGGCTCGGAGTGCCGCACGCGGGGTCTCGATCATGGTGGCGGTGGTGTACTCCACCTCCACCCCCGCCGCATCCATGACCTCCCGTGCCGTGCTGTGGACGATGTCCAGCCCCCACGCCAGTTCATGCGCGGTGCTGATGAGGGGGAGCATGATCTCCGGGCGGGGATCGCCGCCGGCCTCCTTGCGCGCCACCGCGGCCCCGATGATGGCGCGCACCTGCCCGGCGTACACGGCGGGGCGAAGGACACCGAGCCGGATGCCCCTGACCCCCAGCATGGGATCATGCTCGTGGAGGCGGACCGCGGCTTCCAGCAGCCGCTCGCCCTCCTCGTCCAGGGTGCCGAGGGCGTGCTTGACCTTCAACTCCACGAGGTTGGGCAGGAACTCATGGAGAGGGGGATCCAGAAGCCGGATCACCACCCGCTTCCCGTCCATCACCTCGAAGAGCTCCTCGAAATCCTGTCGTTGTGCTGCTTCCAGGGGAACGAGGGCCTCCCGCTCCTGCTCCGCCGATCGGGACAGGATGATCTGGCGAATAAGGGGGAGGCGGTCGCCCAGGAACTGGTGCTCGGTGCGGCACAGGCCGATCCCCTCGGCCCCTGCGGCCAGGGCGCGGCGGGCGTCGTCGGGGGTGTCGGCGTTGGCGAAGACGTGAACGCTCCGGAACTGGTCGGCCCACCCCAGGAGGGTGTCCAGTCGAGGATCGTCCTTGGGGATCACCAACTCCACCTCCCCGACGGCCACCTTCCCTGTGGTGCCGTCGATGGAGATGACGTCGTCGTGCCTGAGAACGGTCTCACCCACCCGGACGGTTTGATCTTCGAGGCGTATGTCCAGGGCGCTGGCGCCACACACCGCCGGCTTTCCCAATCCCCGGGCGCCCACCGCCGCATGACTCACCAGACCGCCCCGTGCGGTGAGGAGGCCCACCGAAGCCACCATCCCCTCCAGGTCCTCCGGCGAGGTCTCACCCCGGACCAGGATCACCTTCTCCCCCGCCCGCCCCCGATCCCGGGCTTCATCCGACGAGAAGACAATCTTCCCCGTGGCGGCTCCGGGCGACGCGGCGAGGCCGGTGGTGAGTACCGGGACCTTCCGATCGGCGAAGCGGGGGTGGAGCAGCCGTTCGACCTGCACCGGGGTCACCCGGCGAACCGCTTCCTCCTGGGTGATCATCCCCTCGTCCACCATGTCCATGGCAATATTCAGCGCCGCCAGTGCGGCGCGCTTGCCGACCCGGGTCTGGAGCATCCAGAGGCGGTCGTCCTCGATGGTAAACTCGATGTCGCACATGTCCCGGTAGTGGGACTCGAGGCGGTGGAGATTCGCCACCAACTCCCCATGGGCCTCGGGGAAGTCCTCGGCGAGGGTGGCCAGCGGCTCCGGCAGTCGGGTCCCGGCCACCACGTCCTCGCCCTGGGCCGCCGTGAGGAAGTCGCCGTAGGGGACGTTCTCCCCCGTGGCCGGATCCCGGGTGAAGGCCACCCCCGAGGCGGAGCGCTCATTCAGGTTACCAAAGACCATCATCTGCACGTTCACCGCCGTGCCCAGGTCGTGGTCGATTCCCTCCATCTCACGGTAGGCTACCGCGCGGTCCCCGTCCCAGGAGCGGAAGACGGCCTCCACCGCCATGCGGAGCTGCTCGCGGGGATCGTCCGGAAGGGTCGCCCCGGCTTCCTGGATTGCCTCCCGGTACCCTGTCACCACCCGGGCCATCTGGTCCGGTGTGAGGAAGCGCTCGTCCTTCACCCCCGCGTCGTCGATGGCCCGGTCCAGGACCCGGGAGAAGGCCTCTTCCGGCACGCCAAGCACCACCTTGCCGAACATCTCGACGAACCGACGTCGGGCATCCCAGGCGAAGAGTTCTCCACCCAGCGCCACCAGTCCCGGGTGGGTGACGGGAGTGGCCCCCAGGTCCAGCACCGTGTCCATCATCCCGGGCATGGAGAAGACCGCCCCGGATCGCACGGCCAGCAGGAGGGGAGCGTCGGGGTCGCCCAGCCTGCGACCGGTCGCACCCTCCAGGTCACTCAGCGCCTCGTCCATCTGTCGGAAGAGGTCGTCCGGAATCTCTCCACCCCCGGCCCGGTAGCTCCGGCAGGCTTCGGTGGTGACGATGAATCCCGGTGGGACCGGGAGGCCCAGGTTGGTCATCTCGCACAGGTTCGCTCCCTTTCCTCCCAGGAGCGATCTCTGCGTACGATCTCCGTCATGGAATGGCACGACCCAACGTGCGTCGCTGGTCACAGGTGGTGGCTCCTTTGGGTTTCGATGCCCGGGCGGGCAAGGGGACCTTCCGAAGGATAGATCCGTCGATGGTATGACGGCGGGAAGCTAGAAAGTCGCGGGTCCGGGTGCAATCATCCGCCCCTGGAAGTGGCGTCCCCCCGTCGTGGCTCTTCCGGTAGCTTCGGCCTCCGGGGACGCCCACTCAACCCCTCCTTGCATCTCAATTCCAGAGGATGAAGGAGACGGCCAGGAGGAAGGGAAGGGAGAAGGCCAGGACCAGAAAGTAGGCCGAGCTGAAGACTACGAGCTTGAGGGCGGTCTTGCGACGACCCTGACCGTAGACCCTCCGCAGGGCCAGGAAGAGATAGACCCAGATCGCCAGTTGGAGTGGCCCCGCCAGCCACTCCTGCCCGAGCGCCGACATGATCAGAAGAAATGAGAAGACCGAGAAGAGGAAGGCGTGGGTGTGGAGTACGAAGATGAAGTGCTCCAGGTAGTAGCGACGCTGGCGGACGTACAGGACAGATAGAATGGCGGCAAAGACGGGGAGGAGGAGGAAGAGGAGGGTGGGGACGTAGCGAAGGAGGATGCGCACCACCTCCTGGATCGCCTCCACCGGTTCCAGAAGAACCAACCGCTCCATCCGGTCCCGGAGGATGGCATCCACCAACGGGAAGCCGGTGTTGATGCGAATATCGGCGTCGGGCCCCCACCCCCATTGCACCTCCACAGTCTCGGCGTCAACCGTGGCCCCGGCGTCCACAGCCGCCGCCGGCGATTGGTCGACCTGGCCCTGAGGCGCCAGGGAGAGCTCGTCCAGCCCCCGCAGACCCAGCGCTCCCAGGAGGACGAAGAAGAGGATGGAACTGAAGAGGTAGAGTCGGAAGGGACGTACGTACGGAGCCACATGACCGGCGAGGTACTCCCGGGTCAGTCGCCCGGGGCGGAAGAAGAGGGGGATGAGGGTACGCGGCAGTCGCCCGTCCAGGCTGAACTGGTCGGAAACCACGTCCTGCATGAGCTGCCGCACGGAGGCCCGAACCTCCACCTTTCGCTGGCCACAGGTGGGACAGAAGGATCCCTCCCTGGGGTCACCGCAATTGAGACACGGGTCCAGGGACAGGTCGGTTCGTCCCTTCGGTGTCACGGGGCCTCGAGGCGCACCGGGGCGGAGTGGACCCTTCCCCCGGGTCCACCATGAATCGTGACCCTGGCCTCAGCATCGGTTCCATCCACCTCCACCACGAATCGCACCGTGACCTCGCGCTCCCGCACCCCGGCGGAATTGGGGCTCGACCCCGCCAGGTGCCCGATCCGGCGCCGGGCGGGACCATCCACGATGCGCCCGCCTTGCACCGCCAACTCCACCACAGGGAGTCGCACCACCGGAATGGGCATGTCGCCCCGGGTGGCCTCCTGACCCTCCAGCCCCCGCTCCGTGATGTTGGTGGGAAGGAAACCCTCGTTGCGGACCGTCACCTCGACCTCCACGCGGCGGGTCTCTCCCGCCATCCCCGCGGCAGGTCGAACCGCGGGCGGCTCCATGGCCAGATGAGGCGTCTGCTCTGCCATGTAGAGATACCAGGGAATCTGGAGTTCGAGCTCCCGCTCCAGGAGAGCATGGGGTGGATTCTGTCCCCAGAAGACCCGGTGCCACCCGCCGATCTCCACCGGCCCGAGCTGCGGGTGGTCGAAGGGAACCCAATCCTCGAAATAGCGACCGCCGAACTCCTCGTCGTTGTACCGGTGCCAGTCCGATTCATCCACGTAGCCCTTCCCATCGTAGTCCGGTACCCAATGATCCGGCGGCGGTGAGAATTCGGGCACGAAACCGATGATGCCCAGGTCCGAGTAGGCCCACTGCATGAGGGTTCCGTAGCGACGGTTCTCCGGATGGACGGCGCTGGGGCGCACCGGTCGTCCGGTGTCGTGGGTGTACCATTCGCCCAGATGCACCACCAGCGCCTCGTCATTGGAGTCGAACTCCCGAGGGTCCATGGCCGAGGGCAGGCGGTACACGAAGGCACCGGAGGTATGACCGAAGAGGGCCAGACTGATGTTCCTGTTGCGGTGGAAGAAGTCGGCCACGGCCCGGGTCTCGGGTTCCGAAAGGGGGTAGTCGCCGGATCCCCCCTGCAGGTGCCAGCGCTCCCAGTTCCGGGGCCAGTTCCGGTTCATGTCGATGCCGCCGAGCCCGTCGCTGTTGATGATCCCGTCACCGTTCCGGTCCACCCCCTCGGTGAGTACGGAGTAGAACGGACCCGGATCTTCCTCCCCCCGCGACCGGAGGATCCGGGGGTCATGGGGATCCAGGACGAAGCGTCCCTCCGGATCCTGGAACCGCATCTGCAGGATCTTGCCGTTGCCCGTCAGGTCTTCCGGCGGATCCGAATCCGGGATCCCGTCACCGTTCAGGTCGATGGGCCGGGGGGTGCTCCGGAGCCAGGCGTCTTCGTAAAGTGCCAGATCGGCTCCGTCCGGGTTGAACTTGGGGTGGATGTAGAAGGTGCGGGTGTCCACCAGTCGGGTGACCTGCGGGTCCTCCCCATGGTTGTTCACCAGGTGAGCCAACCAGTAGAGGGCGACCTGCGTGCTGGTGAACTCCCTGGCGTGGATGGCCCCGTCCACATAGACGCCGGGTTTGTCGTGGTGGGGGCCGGTGGCCTGATTGGTCACCCGGGCCACCAGAAGCTCCTGCCCGAAGAGGCTCCGACCAATGACCTCAAGCTCCACCAGGTCCGGGCGCATGGCCTGGAATTCCCGCATGATCTGGTGGGTCTGCCGGGTGTCGTGGTAGATGGACCAGTCCACCTGACCGCCGGGGGCCACCAGCGCCGTGTCGGCAGGGAAGGGAAGATCCCGGGGGATTGCCCCGTGAACGGATGCCGGCGCGGCGAAGGACAGGACCAGGGCTGCCGTGACCAGGACGCTTCCCGTCGACGGGGATTGACGCGGCGCCGGCATCTTATTCCACCTCCAGCAGTTCGACCTCGAACACCAGGACTGCATAGGGGGGAATGACGCCCCCGGCCCCGGAGGGACCGTAGGCCATGTCCCACGGGATCACCAGGATCCGCTCACCGCCGACCCGCATCCCGGCAACCCCGTCATCCCATCCCGGAATCACCCGGCCCTGCCCCAGGGGAAAGCGAAACCCTGCGTCCCCTCCACGGCTGGTGTCGAAGGAACTGCCGTCGGGGAAGAAGCCCGTGTAGTGGACACGGACCCCACGTCCCGGGACTGCCTCGTCCCCCTCCCCGGTCACCACATCCCGGAGCCAGACCCCCCGCTCGGTCTGCTCCATCTCCTCGAAGTCCACGCCGAGTTCGGGGGCGTAGGAGAGATCCGTCGGGGAGATGGCGGGTCCGAAGGCGGTCTCCTCGGGCGGGGGGGAATCCCCTCCGCAGGCCGCCAGGACGGCGGCAAGGAGGGGAACGACGATGAATCGGGCCAGGGATCGGGGAGAGGGTAGGCTGCGCATGAAGATCTCTCGGGGGAACGAGCGAAAGGGAGAATCAC
>PWZC01000224.1 GCA_003567615.1 Gemmatimonadota bacterium
CTCCCCCACCGGGGTACCCGTCCCGACGTCCGTCCACTCGGCACCACCCGACCCGGCCCGCCTCCCGCGCAGGCGATCCAGGGGAAACGCACGGGCATCACGGAGAACGGCCGCCAGCCGAGAACCCCAGAACTCCACCAACACCCGCCCCATGGCCGCGTCGGCCAGGGTGGCATCGCCGGTGAAGCCCAGTGGGTTGAGATCGCCGGCGAGCCAGGCGAATCCGGCCGCTCCCTCAGCCGAGACGATCTCCAGCGAGGCCTCCAGCTCCTCCGCCAGGGAAGGCCCCGGACGAAGCTCCTCCGTGCGAACCAGGTCGGGTCGGAGATGAAGCATCATGGCTGTCTCCACAGCCCCACCGTGGAGCCCGTGTCGCCACTCCCTGGCCGGAAGCTCCACCGAAGGAGGCTGTCCGAGACGGGGGTAGTGAACCGGAATGACCAGGAGTCCCGCCTCGGCGCGAAGGCGCAGCGCCGCGCCCTCCAGGGTGTGCCGGTTCCCCCCGTGCGCATTCAGGATGACCAGCCGTCGACCGCCCGATGCGGCGAGGCGCCGGCCCATCTGGACCACCCAGGCCGCCAGGAGATCCGCCGGGACACTCAGGGTCCCGGGAAAGCTCTCATGCTCCAGGCTGGCACCCACTTCAAGGGCCGGGAGATGCACCAGGGGAAAGGCCGAGGGTAGGTTCCGTTCGGCCTCCGACGCGAGTGCGCCGGCGATGATGGCGTCGGTGGAGAGGGGCAGATGGGGGCCGTGCTGCTCCGTCGCCGAGACGGCCCAGAGGAAGACGGGATCCGACTCGGCGAGCCGCGCCGTCTCTGCCGAGGTCAGCTCTCCCCAGACCGGGGTCATGATCCCTCCCGAAGGCGACGGGCGTAGAGATCGCCCGAGGGGATGCCCCCGGCCCCACCATGGAGCCAGGCCAGGGCTTCCGCTGACGACCGCCACCGGGAAAAGAGGAAGCGGCGTTCCTCACCGGAGATGGCGTTGTACTCGTACGCGTCCAGGTCGGCCAGACGCTCCACGCACGACACGGTCACCCCCAGCGAACCGGCCACGAACTCCACGGACAGCGCCTCCAGGGGCCGGGTCAGCCCCGCCAGGACCCGGTCCTCGAATCCCTCCACGTCCACCTTGCAGAACCGTGGCTCGCCATGCTCACGGATCAGCTCGTCCAGGGTGGTCACCGGCACCTCCACCTGGCGGTTCCAGCGAATGCGGCTGAATCCAGGGTTCGTGCGTCGGATCTGCTCGGTCCACCCCCGGTCCAGGGTGGACACGGTGGGGTTGCCCGGACTCACGGCCAAAGACGCCGATCCGGTGGACGGGCCCGCCGCCCGGGGCACGATCACCACCCCCGGTCGCCCCCCCACCAGGCGCCGAAGCCAGGGGAGGAGCCGGGGATTGGGTTCCAGCGCCACGACCCTCGCCCCCAGAGCCGAAAAGGCCGCCGTGCGGTCTCCCAGGTGCGCACCCACATCGAAGACCAGGTCATCGGGCCCCACAAATTGCGCGTAGAGCTCCCGCAGCGCTCCCTGCCGACCGGGGCGCCAATAGATGAAGAGGGAGCGCAGCAGACCCCACCAGGCCCGCATTCAGGAGTCGGCCAGGTGGTCCAGGATGTCGCTGGTGGTGACGATCCCCACCAGGTGACCGGTGTCCACCACCAGGACGCGGTGGATCTTCTTCTCCCGCAGGAGCCGAGCCAGATCCTGGATGCTGGCCTCGGGCGGGATCATGACCGGATTGGTGCTCATGATGTCGGCGACCCTGTACCCGTCGAAGAGCGTGTCCGGCACCTCCTGAATCCGCGATCGAACATCCACGAAGCCCCCTCCGGGGGTGACGTAGTAGGCGAAGAATTCCCCCTCCACCGGCGGGTCGAGGAAGCCGCTCTCCTGCGGTGGCGCACTTCGCGCCATCCCCCATCGCATGGCCTCGGGTACCTCACCCATCTCCCGGGCCAGGTGAAGCACGTCCCGAACGGAGACGATCCCCACCAGCGCCTCGTCCGCATCCACCACCGGGGCTCCCGTGATGGCCCTTTCGTCGAGGAAAGCCACCAGATCGGCCACCGAAGTCTCAGGCGGGATAGTTGCCACATCCGTCTTCATCAGATCCCTGACGCGTATCATGGCTTCCTTGAGGTTGGAGAGAGGGCGAAGAACGACCTTCCTTCCTGAAAATGGGGCAAGAGCCATGCTGGAGGCCACCCTCCCTCCGCTTCAACGGCGGCCACCAGGGACCCCTCACACCGTTCGGAGACTATGATCCGGTGCGGAATTGCGAACCAGTACCCAAAACGAGGAGAACGTCCGACCCATGATGCAGACAACCCTCTTTCCCGGCCGCTATGTACAGGGAGATGGCGCCGTGTCCCGCCTTGGCAGTGAACTCTCACGCCTCGGCCAGCGGGCCCTTCTTCTGGCCGATCCCTTTGCCCGGGACAACCTCCTGGATCGAATGGATCTCTCGGGCGATCACGGCGTGGAGTTTCACGTTGAGGGCTTTGGAGGAGAGTGCTCGGATCCCGAGATCCGGCGCCTGGTGGAAGTGGCCCGGGACCAGGGAGCCCAGGTCGTGGTGGGATTCGGTGGCGGGAAGACGCTGGACACGGCCAAAGCCGTGGCCCACGAACTTGAGGTCCCGGTGGCGGTGGTCCCCACCATCGCCTCCACGGACGCTCCCTGCTCGGCCCTCTCCGTGATCTACACGCCCGAAGGGGAGATGGACCGCTACCTCATCCTCCCCCGAAATCCCGATCTGGTCCTGGTGGACACGGGCATCATCGCCCAGGCCCCGGCTCGATTCCTGGTGGCAGGTATCGGCGATGCGCTGGCCACCTGGTTCGAAGCCGATGCCTGTGAACAGAGCTGGGCAGCGAACCTGTCCGGGGACCGGGGATCCGTCACCGCCTTCGCCCTGGCCCGGCTGTGCTACGAAACGATCCTGGAGTACGGACAGGCCGCAGTGGTCTCGTGCCGGGAAGAGGTCGTCACGCCGGCGCTGGAGAGGGTGGTTGAGGCCAACACCCTCCTGAGCGGGCTCGGGTTCGAGAGTGGGGGACTCGGCGCGGCCCACGCCATCCACAACGGGCTCACCATCCTGGAAGCCACCCATGGCTCGTGGCACGGGGAGAAGGTGACCATCGGCGTCCTGGCCTCGCTCTTCCTCACGGACAAGCCACGGGAAATCCTGGACGAGGTGTATGACTTCTGTGAGGAGGTGGGGCTGCCCACCACCCTGGACGAGATCGGTCTGGGCGATGTCGGCCACGACGATCTCATGCGGGTCGCGGAGCGGGCCTGTGCCGAGGGCGAGACCATCCACAACGAGCCCATGCCCGTCACCCCCCGGGCCGTCCATGCGGCCCTCCGGGCGGCCGATGCCGAGGGACGGCGGCGGAAGGACGGATAGGGCCCGACCCGGAATGCGGTGGGCTCACTGAATGTCCACCGGATTCGGTCCGTAGGGAGGGGGCACGGGGGTGGACGGGAAGACCCCGTCACCGCACCTTGCCTCGCCGGTCGGTTCCGCCCGCCTCGCCAGAGGGACAGGCGGGACCGACCCGACGAGAATTCTACCGCCCCCGGGCCCCTCTCCCAGGATATGCCATGGATCTCCGACAGATCTGGACGCTGTACCGGCACGAGATCCGCTCGGCGCTGCGGGAACGGAGCATCCTCCTCACCAGCATCATCCTTCCCGTGGTCATGTACCCGACCCTCCTCTGGGTTGGATTCACCGGATTCTACTTCCTGGAAGGCCAGGCCGAGGCCATGAACACCCGGATCGGGGTTTCTCCCGTTCCGGAGGCCCATCAGGCCCTGGTGGACTCCCTGGCCTCCGATCCCCGGATCGAGATCCGGGAGTGGAGCGACAACGAGCAGGCCGCCGCCATGGAGATCGCCCGGGGCCGATTGGAGGCGCTTGTGGAATCCATGCCGCCCGGGGAAGGCGGCGGGGCGCTGGACGGGAATCGGACCATCCGGATCCTGTACACCGAGGTCCGGGAGGGCAGCCGATCGGCCCGCAACCGCATCGAGCAGGTGACCGACGCACATGGCGCCCAGTGGATCGCCGAACTGCGGCGTGACCTGGGCGTGTCGGATACCGTCTGGGCCGACTACGCCGTGGTCATGACCGACCAGGCCACCGCCGAGGACGTGACCCGTTTCCTCCTGGCCATGATCGTCCCGCTACTGACCCTCATCATGGTGGCGCTGGCTGCCTTCTATCCCGCCATCGACGCCACGGCGGGAGAGCGGGAGCGGGGGACCTGGGAGACCCTCATGACCGTCGCCGCCCCCCGGAGCAACGTGGCCACGGCCAAGTATCTCTACGTGGCCCCCTTCGGCGCCGTGGGCGGGCTCCTGAATCTGGCTGCCCTGGCCCTGTCCATCCAATGGATCCTGTCGCCCATGACCAACGGCGTCGGCGAGGAGATCAGCCAGGGCGGCTTTCCCCTCTCGGCCATCCCGGTGATCGTGGCGGGAACGGCGCTCCTGGGCCTTTTCGTAGCCGCCGGCATGCTGGTATTCGCCGTGTTCGCTCGGGACTTCAAGGAGGGGCAATCCATGATCACCCCCTTCTACATCGTGATCCTCATGCCGGCCCTCTTTCTCCAGTCTCCCAACCTGGAGTTCAGCACCGGGCTGGCCGCCGTTCCCATCGTCAACGTGGCCCTTCTCCTCCGTGGCGCCATCCTTGGCGACATCCCGTTCCTCTCGGGGTTGGTGACACTCCTGTCCATGGGCGTGGCGGTGATTGCCGCCGTGGCCCTGGCCCAGTTCGTCATGCGCCGGGAGGAGGTCCTTCTCGGGACCGGCCAGGGCGGTCTCTGGGATTTCCTGACCCGTACCCTCCGTCGAGGGAGGAATGGCGCATGACCGACCCGTTCGTTCAGACCCGGAACCTGACCAAGACCTTCTACGAAGAGAGCCGGGGCGAGGTCCGGGCCGTGGATGGCGTCGACCTGACCTGTAGCAGCGGCGAGATCTTCGGCCTGCTCGGGGCCAACGGGGCTGGAAAGACCACGACGCTGCGGATGCTGTCCACCGTCCTGCGCCCCACCTCCGGTGAGGCGTGGGTCATGGGACACGAGGTCCGGAAGGATCCGGAGCGCGTCCGTGGGAACCTGGGTTTCTATTCGGCCAGTACGGCGCTGTACCCCAAGATCACGGCCCGGGAGACCCTGCGCTTCTTCGCCCAGGTGAACCGTTTCCCCCGGGAGCGCATCGAGTCGCGGATCGAAGACCTCATCGACCGGTTCGGCATCCGGGACTTCGCCGACAGCCGCGTGGAGAAACTCTCCAGCGGGATGAAGCAGAAGGTCTCCATCGCCCGCACCGTGGCCCACGACCCCCCGGTGCTGATCTTCGACGAACCGACGGTGGCGCTGGACGTGCTGAACGCCATCGAACTCCGGCAGATCATTGCCGCGCTTCGGGATGAGGGAAAGGCGATCCTCTTCTCGACCCACATCATGAGCGAAGCCGAACAGCTCTGCGACCGGATCGCCATCATCCACCAGGGAAGAATCCTGGCCGTGGGCACCCTGGATGAGTTGAGGGAGGCCACCGGCCATCACTATCTGGAAGAGATCTTCGTCCACTTCGCCCGCGTCCGGGATCCGGAGGAAGCCGAGCTGGAGAGCCTGCGTCGAGACCGTCCATGAGGCTCACCGTTCCCATCCGTGCCATCTTCGGTCTGGAAATCCGCACCCTTCTCCGGGACCCGCGGACCCTCCTCATCTCGGTGGTCCTTCCCATCGTGCTCATCCCGGCCATTCTCATCGCCGGGGACTGGATCGAGTCCAGGGAAGCCCGGGCCAGCGAGGCCCTGAACTTCCGGGTGGCCGTGGATGGCGACAGGGCCGATTTTGCCCGATCCCTCCTCCTCCGGGTCGACGATGGGACCCGTGGCGTGGAGGAGACCGGCCCCACGTCCAGGTTCCAGGTCGTGGATCTCGAGCGACCACGGGAGGCCCTGACCGACGGCCGCATCGATGTGGTCCTTCAGGCATTGGACTTCGACACATGGATCCGCGGTGTGGAAGACGGATCCGTGGATCCCGGTCCCGTGGAGCCGACGGCGGAGTTGGAGGGGGCGCCTCGATTCCAGATCCTCTTCCATTCGGATCGGACCTCCTCCAGGGAGGGAGCCCAGAACCTCCGACGCCCCCTCCTCGATGTCCGGGAGGTTCGCCGGGACTCCATCCTCCTGGCGAGCGGATTCCCGGTTCCCACCGACGAGGTTCTGGCGGTGGAAAGCATCAATGTGGCGCCCCCCGAGGCCATGGAGGGGGCCCTGCTGGGTCGATTCCTCACCCTGATCCTCCTGGGTCTCATGACCCTGGGCGGCTCCGCCATTGCCACCGACACCCTGGCGGGAGAGAAGGAACGAGGGACCCTCAACACCCTGCTCACCTCGGCGGCCCGTCGTCAGGAGATCATCACGGGCAAGCTCCTGGCCATCATGGCGGTGGCTTTCGCCATCGCCCTGATCCAGATCCTGAATCTCTGGCTCTTCCTGGGTCTCGAAATCGTGGATGTGGGAGGTGCGCTGGCCGTCCGGATCCCTCCGGAGGCGGCGCTTCTTCTTCTGGTGCTCTATCTCCCGGCGGTGGCCCTGGTGTCGGGTGTGCTGCTCCTCACCTCGGCATACGCCCGGAGCTACAAGGAAGCCCAACTCTACCTGACCCCTGTGCTCCTGGCTCTGGTGCTTCCGGCAGCGCTGCCCATGCTTCCGGGGATCTCCCTTCAGTCAGCCATCCTCCTCGTGCCCATTGCCAACCTGGGCGTGGCGGTTCGGGACCTTCTCATGGGGGACATCCATCTCCCCTCCATCATGACGGCCTGGCTGGTGACGGCGCTGGCCGCCTCCTGGGTCACCCGTCGATGCGTCCTGGCCATCCAGGATGAGAATCTGCTTCTGGGCGACCGGTCCCAGGAGGAGCATACCGGCGGCGAGGGCCTCTTCCGCCGACAGGTGCTCGTGTGGATCCTGGTCCTCTGGGGGGTGAAGATCCTCTGGGACTTCAACATCCCGGTTCAGGACCTACGGTGGGCCTCGCTTCTGGGCGTGGGACTCGTCTTCGGCCTCTTCCCCCTGGTGGTGATTCGCCGATTCCGGCTCGAGCCTCGGAAGGCGCTGGCTCTCAGGATGCCCCACCCCGGGGTGTGGGCGGGGGTGCTCCTGGGCGTGCCGGCGGGGATCCTCACCGTGCTCGGCGTATTCCAGTTGGTGGACACCGTGGTCCCGGTACCCACCGAGATGATGGAGAGCCTGGGCCAGGCCATGACGCCGGAGGCCATCCCGATCTGGCAGCTCCTCATCTTCGTGGCGCTGATCCCGGGAATCACCGAAGAACTCACCTTCAGGGGGGTGGTGCTCTACGGCCTTCGCCGCCGGTTCGGAGCCGTGGGCCTGGCGCTGATGGTGGGGCTCATCTTCGGCATCTTCCACTTCTCCCTCTTCCGGATCCCCACGACGGCGACGCTGGGGGTGATCCTGACGGCGGTCACGCTCCTCACCGGTTCCATCTTCCCAGCCATGGTCTGGCACATCCTGAACAACGCCCTGGCGGTTCTGGCGAGTCGGGACATGCTTCCCGGAATCGACGCGGAATGGCTGTCGGAGGGGGTGGGGTGGGGGTGGAGCGTCGGGGGGCTGCTCGCCCTCCTGGTGGCCTTCGCCATCATCTGGCGGTTCCGCACACCCTATCCGGAGGTTGGCCCGCCCCGGGTCCGGGAAACGGTCAGGGGCTAGGGTCCGAAGGCCAACCTGCCGAAACTTGTATCCAGATCCCTGGACTCCGGACGCACCCGTAGCCCAGGGCAGCGTCCTCGTCCGACCAGGTGCCCTACTGTGAGCCATCCCCCGGAGACGGAAGCCCCGAACCTCTTCGTGGCCCGGCAACCCATCCTGGACCGATCCGGCCGCCTCTACGGCTATGAACTCCTCTTCCGGTCCAGCTTCGAGAACGTCTTCCGGTCCGATGATCCGGACCGGGCGGCCGAGGAGACCATCGGCGCCGGACTCATCGGCTTCGGGCTCGACTCCCTGGTGGGCGACAGTCTGGCGTTCATCAACGTCACCCGGGATGTACTCCTGGGCGAGACGGTGCGCCTTCTTCCTCCCGAGCGGGTGGTTCTGGAGATTCTCGAGTCGGTGGAACCGGACCCTGAGGTGGTGGAGGGGTGCCGGGAGCTTCGCTCTCTCGGCTACCGCCTGGCTCTGGACGACTGGGAGGGGATGGATGATCGCCGCCCCCTCCTTCCCCTGGTGGATCTGGTGAAGCTGGACGTTCTGGGAATCGAGGGTTCCCGGCTCGACGAGGTGGCCGACCTGGGTCGGGCCAGTGGGCGTCCCTACCTGGCGGAGCGGGTGGAGGAGCGAGACGGCTGGAAGCGCATGATGGAGTTGGGCTTCCAGTGGTTCCAGGGCTTCTACTTCTGCAAGCCGCAGATTGTCGCCGGTCGGCGACTGGAGGGGCACGCCACAAGCCGCCTCCAGCTCCTTCGGGCCATCGCCGACCCGGATCTGGACTTCCGGCGCATGGAAGGCATCATCGAGCAGGACGCCGCCCTCTCCACCACCCTCCTGCGCTATCTCAACTCCGCCGCCTTCGGGTGGCGGCACCGGGTCGAAACCATCGGCCACGCCCTGCAGATCCTGGGAGAGACCACGGTTCGCCGTTGGGCCATCATGGCCACCATGGTGCAATTGGGTCAGCGGCAACCGGCGGAACTGGTTCGGAATTCGCTCCTCCGTGCCCACTTCATGGAGGAGCTCGCCGCCGAGTCCGCACCGCCCATCCGGACCTATGACGCATTCCTGGGCGGGCTTCTCTCCAGCCTGGACGCCCTCACCGGCCTCCCCATGGAAGAGGCGGTTCAGACCGTGACCTTGCCCCGGGAGGGGGAAGCGGCGCTCCGGAACCGGGCCGGGCCCATCACCGACCTCCTTCAGTACGTCCGTGCCTTGGAACAGGGCCGCTGGGACGAGGCCGAGGGGATCGCCATGGCCGCCGGTCTCCGGGACGCTCCGATCCAGGAACTCTACGCCTCGGCAGCGGAGCGGGCCCGGACCGTGTTCGGGGCATGACGACGCCGTAGCGGAAGGCGTCCGTGGCTTCATCCACCTCAACTTCGAACCCTCGCGCCTCGTCCGGAGCCGGAGCTTCGAGCCACACGTCACGAGTGGTCACCGGACCGTCGCGCCCGAAGAATTCGAAGCGGAGCTCCACCGTGTCTCCAGGGTTCGCCGCATTTCCCACCACTCGACCCTCTACCCGCATTCCCCGGCCCGAGGGTCGAAGGGTCAGCCCCTCCAGGAGCACGGGAAGTGCGTCCACCCCTTCCAGCCCGGCCAGAGCCGCCGCCTCATCGCCCAGCTCCAGGTGCGCCCGGGCCAGGATCAATCGAATGG
Source organism: Gemmatimonadota bacterium (assembly GCA_003567615.1). Classification (GTDB taxonomy): domain Bacteria; phylum Gemmatimonadota; class Gemmatimonadetes; order Longimicrobiales; family Gaopeijiaceae; genus PWLA01. Next base: position 9,433 of record PWZC01000224.1, read on the forward strand.
TTTCGTTGAGGGGATCGACGGCGACCCCGTCCTCACCCACCTCCACCAGCCTCTCCCACGCCTCGGCGGCAAAGAGGGCATTGAGATAGTTGAACCAGAGGTCACGGGAGTGCGGGCGACTCTGCACCAGGGCCTCGAAGGCTTCCGCCGCCCTGGGGGCGTTGCCCGTCCTGAAGAGACGGATCCCCAGGTTGAACCGCTGAGCCTCTTCCAGTCCGTCGCGACCCAACAGGGCCTCGTAGATGCGGGCCGCCTCCTCATCCCTCCCCAGACCCTCCAGGGCCGTGGCGAGATTCTGCCGAAGCGCCGGATCGTCCTTCTCCGGGCCCCGGGCCAGGCGGCCCTGGAGCAGCAGCTCCGCCTCCCCATAGTTCCCGTCCATCAGGAGCAGTTCGACCAGGGAATCCTCCACCTCGTCCCGCTGGTCCTGACGACGGGCCTTCTCCTCGGTCGACAGGATCCGGGTCACGGGCTTCCGCGTCAGCCCCCGGAGGGCTGCACGATAGAGTTCAGCGGCCTCTCTCGTCTCTCCGTCGATGGTGAGGAGCATGGCCAGGTTCCGGTGGGCTTCCGGACGGAGATCGTGAAGAGCCACGGCCCCCGTCCAGGCGGCCTGCGCCTCGTCCATCTGCCCCCGGGCGTAGGCCTCGGCCCCTCGGTTGAAGGCCTCGGCCCAGGCGGCCTCCCGCTCCGGCTCCACCTGAAGGGCATAGGCGGGATAGCGGCTCTCGGCCGCCCGGAAGTGATGGTCCGCCTGGACGTACCCCCCCACGCGGGCCCCTGCCACTCCGGCCAGGAAGTGGTGGACGGGGTTCGTGGGATCCGCCTCGATCCCGGCCAGCGCCTGGTCCAGGGCTCGCTCCGGCTCGCCGGCGCGAAGGTAGAGGGTGGCCGTCTGGGAGAAGCGCGTCTCCGTCGGCGGCGTCCCCGGCGGGAAGACCACCCCTGTGGGTGAGACCGTGGGGCCTGCCGGGGCGCCGGCGGCCCCACCGCCACACGCCGCCAGGCCCCCCATGGTGACGAGGAACAGGAGCCAGAGGAGAGTCCCCGGACCACCTCGTCCATCTCGCCCCACCGACTGCCAGCCGGCCCAACTGCACTCGAGCATGGCCATACGCACCTACCAGAACGAGAGCCAGAAGATGACCGCCGTAGGCACCCGGAAGCCATCTTCCCGTGCAGGACTGAACGAAACCACCCGTTCAAAGAGCTCCAGAGCCGAGCGATCCAGCTCGGCATCCCCACTGGACCGATTGATTTCGGCCCATTCCACGGACCCCCGCTCGTCGATCCAGATGGCCACGCTCAGGGTTCCCCGGGGGCGTTCCTCGGCCTGGGGCCCACCGAATCGGCGCTCGAGGAATTCCCCCACCTCCACGGGGTTCCGAACCAGGATCCAGCTGGAAGGTGACGTGAGTGCCAGCTCGGGACGAAGAGCCGAGAGCCGTTCCAGGTCCAGGATCTCTTCCCGGGTGAGGCGCTCCTCGAGCTGCTCGGTCAACTCGTTCTGAAGCCTCCGAGTGGTTCCGTTCACCCCATCGGACCCCTCTCCCGCCCCCCTGCTCTCCCGGGACTCCCCCGGGAGTCCGGATTCGGAGGCGTCGGGTTCGGAGTCGGGGGAGACGGACTCGCTGGGTGCATCGGTCGATGCACTGAGCGTGGGCCGCAGGGCGGCAAGTCGGTCCAGGCCCGCCCCGGAAGCGCCACCCAGGCGGGCATCACGGTTCACGGGAGGCCTCCCCGGCGCCGTAGCTCCACCGGTGGAAGGCGCGCCCTCGACCGAACCGAGAACAGGCGCCGCTCCCCCGTCGGGATCGATGTCCGCGTTCTCCCCCTCCCGTACATCGGCCACCGGAAGCTGCCACCCTGGGACATCCCACCCCTGGGCGTCGGAGCCATCCCTCTCCGGCGGGTCCACATCCAACCCTTCCATATGCGACCCAAGGGCGACCACCTGGATCCCCGGCCCGGCTCCATACCCACCGGGAGCGGCGGCCGAGCGGACCCACTCCGGAGAGAAGAAGAGGACGGCTCCGTGGAGCATGGCAGCCAGGATCAGGGATCGGTTCAGGAACAGGGGTGCCCGGGCCTTCAGGCGTTCGTTCGCCGTGGCCGTGAGGCGTTGGTGGATGGATGCGAAGGAGCGCGGCCAATCCCGGGAGTCGTTCAAGCTCGGCGTGGGCTGCATGGGAGGGACTTACGGAGATGGTGCGAGACCTTCCCTGCACCGGGAAAGGCCCATGCGACTTCTGGAGGCTACGGCTTCGGTCAGGCTAAGGGATCGGGAACAAACCTGCAACTTACTTGCGGTGGCGTATGGACTGTGAAAGAATCCTCCCCATGTCTGACCACCGCCGTTATCTGGGCGCTCTTGGCGCGGCCGCAGGGCTGATCCTCCTCCTGGCCGTGGCAACCCGCACCGCCACCGAGTCGACCTCGTCACCCCCACCTCCGGCGGAGCCCGGTCCGGTCACCTCCACCGGACGTCCGGCCACTCCCCACGGGGGGTACCCACCAATCACCCCCGGATGCCCGACCACTCCCCTGCTCTGGCGACTGGTGGATGTGGACCCCCGATTCGAGCTCTCGACGGAAGCCATCCGCGCCGCGGTGGAGAGAGCGGGAGGAATCTGGGAGCAGGCTACGGGCCGTGACCTCTTCCTCGAAACCCACGGCGGCGTGGGGTCGAACCTTCCGGAAGCCCTGTCCTCCATTCCAGGACAGGGCATCCCCCAGGAGGCCATGACCATCCGGTTCGTCTTCGACGAACGGCAGGAACGTGCCCGGGAACGGCAGGCCACCAAAGGGGGACCGGAGGATCCGGTGGAGGTGGAGGCGGCGGCCTATCGAACCCTGGTCGCCCAAGGTCCCGGCGGGGGGGTGATGGTCCGCCGCGAAATCCGGGTCTTCCGGTTCCGGGACGGCGACGATCTGGTTCGCGTCCTGGCCCACGAGTTGGGCCACGCCCTGGGGCTCCCGCACGTGGACGCCCAGGGCTTCATCATGAGCGCCTACTACGGCCCCGGAGAGGGAGCACCGGCCGTCCATCCTGCCAGTCGCGCTCGACTCGAGGCCTGCGTCCCCGGCCTCAGCGGCTCAGGGCTCCTCGAACGGCCCGCGCCAGTTCGCTGATCCGGTACGGCTTGTTCAGTAACGTTCTGATCCGAATGCCCTCCGGAGCCCTCCCCAGGAGATCTCCGGCGAACCCGGAGGTGAAGAGAACTCGGAGCTCGGGCCGACGCTCCACTGCCCGCCTGGCCATGGTCACACCATCCATGGATCCCGGCATGACGATGTCGGTGAAGAGGAGTTCAATCCGGCCGTTGTCCCGCTCCAGGATGTCCAGGGCCTCGTCGGCACGAGACGCCTGGACCACGGAGTAGCCCAGGCTTCGGAGCTGAAGCGCGACACCGCGACGAACATGGTCATTGTCCTCCACCAGGAGCAGGGTCTCGTCGCCCCCCCGTGCATCCTCGGACTCCTCGAACCCATCTGGATCCTCCGCCTCGTCCTCCGCCAGGGGAAGATACATGCAGATACTGGTCCCCTCCCCCGGGCGACTTTGGAGGGTCAGGTGCCCACCGGACTGGGTCACGAAACCGTAGACCATGCTGAGCCCCAGACCCGATCCCCTCCCGGGACCCTTGGTCGTGAAGAACGGCTCGAGGACCCGCGCTCGCTCCTCCGGCGTCATCCCACATCCCGAGTCGGTGACCTGGATGAGCACAAAGCCCCCGGGGGACGCACCTGGATGGAGGAGAGCCTGATTCCGGTCCAGGGTCACCTCTCGCACATGGATGTGGAGGGATCCCCCGTGGGGCATGGCATCACGGGAGTTATTGGCGAGATTCACCAAGCTCGAGCTGAGCTGTTCCGGATCCACATTGATCCGGGGAAGATCGCTCTCCAGGTGAAGGTGGATCTCCATGTCCTCACCCAGGGTTCGCCGAATGAGCGCCAGCGTCTCCCGCACCGCCGCCTCGGCATTCGTGGGCCGGGGCGCGAGGGGCTGCCGGCGAGCGAAGGAGAGTAGACTACGGGTCAGCGCGGCACCCCGCGACGCCCCCTCCAGCGCGGCTTCAATGAACTCCTGAGCATCGTCGGAGAGGCCGGACTCGAGTTTCAGGAGTTCCAGGTACCCATAAATGACGCTCAGGTAATTGTTGAAGTCGTGGGCCAGACCACCGGTGAGCTTCCCCAATGCCTCCATCTTCTGGGCCCGGCGCACATGCTCTTCCGTCTGGACCCGGCGGGTGATCTCAGAGAGAACCGTGACCCGGCCGCCGGGCCCCCAACGATGCGTTCGGACCGACGCGATGCGCCCATCCTGGACCCGGAGGATGGATTCTCCACCGTCCGCGCGAACGTGCAACCGGACCAGGAGTCGGAGGAACCGCTCCGCCGTCTGATCAGGGGGAATCTCGAGGGCGCCACGAGCCAGGCTCTCTGTGAGAAGATCCTGCATGGACGTTCCAGGATGGAGGAGATCCTCCACTTCAGGGAGCAATTGCCGTACGCACCGATTCGTATGAACGATCCGGCCGCTACGATCCCACAGGATGACGCCCTCGCCCAATCGATCCAGGACGCCGTCCAGATACTCCGCGTCGTCGTCCGGCCACCGCTCTGTCCGGACAAGGGAAACGCCCCTCTTCAGTCCCGCCCAGCCGTTGATGACCGTGTCGGCAACCTGGGGTGCCGATCCCCCATTCCGTTTCGATCCGTTCATCCGGTTGCTCTCCCCCTCGTTGCACTCTGAGGACCGCCTCGCCTCAGGCTTCACGCCCCGGGAACCCGTCCCCGGGGTATCGGCACCGGGACCGAGGAGTTGATCACCAACGATTTCTTGTCAGATTTGAACATGATGGAAGGGGGTGGCGAGACCAGACAGGTTCCATCACTTTTCGACTCAAGGCCCGAGCAGTCGGGTCGATACTACGAAGGCCATCACATCTCCCGTCCCTTTGCCCTGCCGCAGGCCCCGTAAGGAGCATCGGCCTATGCCGCTCAGATCCGTTGACGCCCTGGAGCCCGGGATCGTGCTGGCCGCGCCCGTGCATGATGACCACGGTCGCCTCCTCATTCCGGAGGGCCGTCCGCTTACGGCGCGGCAGATCCAGCGCCTCTCCGGATGGGGCATCCACGAGGTGGATGTGGCGGAAGAGGAGGAGGAAGAAGAGGAGTTGGTGCTGGATCCCCAACTCCTCGCCCGAGCGGAGGAGGTGGTGGCGACCCGCTTCGCCCTCCAACCGGCTGATCACCGTCTGGTCCGGGAAACCCGGGCTCTGGCCGTCCTCCAATGGGCCACCAAGGAGTCGAGACTCCGCCCCTCCCCGTCGCCACCCTCCAGAGGAGCGGATCGATGAAGGGTTCTCCCCAGTCACTCATCGACGGGCTCGGGTCCCTGGCTTCACCGCCGGCCATCCATCAGGAACTGATGCGGGTCATCGCACGACCCACCAGCAGCGCTTCGGACATCGCCGACGTCATCGGGCGGGACCCTGCCCTCTCCGCCTCACTCCTGCGACTGGTGAACTCGTCGTTCTTCGCCTTTTCCAGACGAATCGACGACCTGGGCACGGCCGTCATGGCGGTTGGGGTGAGTCAGATCCGGGATCTCGCTCTGGCCACCTCCGTCATCTCCCTGTTCAAGGATGTACCGGCCGACGAAGTCAGCATGGAAGATTTCTGGAAGCACTCCCTCGCCACGGCGGTGGGGAGCCGCGTCCTCGCCTCCATGCGGCAGGAATTCAATGTCGAATCCCTCTTCCTCGCCGGGCTCCTCCACGATCTGGGACGTCTGGTGCTCTTTCTTCGGGCCGGGCGCATGATGAACCGCTCGATCCGGGAGGCTCGGGACCGGGGTCTACCGCTACACCAGGCCGAAGCCGAGATCTTCGGCTTCCACCATGGGGACATGGGTCAAGCGCTCATGGAGCGATGGAATCTGGAGGAGCTCTTCGGTGAGGTGGCGGCCTACCACCACGCTCCGCTTCAGTCCGAGCGCTTCCCCCTCGAGACCGCCACCGTCCATGCTGCCGACGTCATCGCCAACCTCCTGCGATGGGGGCACTCGGGTGCTCCGGTGGCGCCCCCCCTTTCGCCTCGGGCCTGGAAGCTTCTGGGGGTCAAGGACGATCAGATCCCCGCCCTCCTGAGCGTGATCGGTCGCCAGTGGCAGGACGCGGTCGAAGGGATCATCCTCCCCAGCAAGGCCGCCTGACGCGGTTGCGGCATTGCCTCCCCCTTCCCCTTCATCCCTCCCGGGTGTAGGGTTGTTCAGGCTCGTTCGCACCTGAAGTGTCCCTTCGGTCAACCCGGAATGCTGCGACACTCCCTCCTTCGCAGGAAGCTGCCGGCGGCTCTTGCCGCCGTAATTCTCGCTCTCTCCATGTTTGCGGAGGGTGCGGGGATCTGCCCGTGCGAGGGACATGCGGGGCAACAGCAGCACGGGCAGATGGCCCACGGGGATCACCATCCCCATGCCCACCATGGGGGTGAGCCCGAAGACGGTCAGACTGGCTTCGACGACTGTCGGCTCCTCTGTCCCCTGGTAGGGGCATCCGACCCTCCCCAGGTTGCTCAGGCTCCTGCCCTTCCCCTCCCAGCCGCCTCCGCGGAGTCGGCTCCCCGTCCTGCGGCCTCCGTGGAGACGGTTCGTCTCACCCTGCGGCGTCATTTTCTCCCGCCCCCCCTCGCCCCTCCCGGGCTCCCGACTCTCCTCGCCTGAATCACGTCGTCTCGGCCGCCTCTGCCGGCGTCCGCCGAGGCCGGTCCATCTTCTGACGCCGTACCCTTTTTCCGGGTCGGTGAAGAGACGGACGTTTCATCCTCTGAGTGTCTGCACGGGAGCACATTTATGTCCAATCGGTCCCCTTCGTCCCCGACCTCCACCGGAGCGGCTCGCCTGGCCCCGGCGCTGGTAATCTTCCTGTTGTTGGTCCTTTCGACCCTCCCCTCCCAGTTGATGGCCCAGTCCGGATCCCTGGAGGTGAGGGTCGTGGACACCGCCGACCGTCCCATCGGGTCCGCCACCGTGCAGGTGGAGGGAACCACCCTCGGTGTCTTCACCGGCAATGACGGTGTGGCCAGACTCTCCGGCGTGCCAGCGGGAGACCGGGAGATCCTCGTCCGTCGCCCCGGCCACGAGACCCGGCGGATTCCCATTCGCGTCGAAGAGGGGCGGACCGCCGAGGTACGGGTGGTTCTCCTGGAGGCCCCCTTCCAGCTCGAGGGCATTCAGGTTCAGGTGCTCCGGCCGGATCTTCGTCCGGACCTCCGCCTCGATGAACGTGAAATCCAGGAGGCGAACCCCCAGGATGTGGGCGACCTCTTCCGGTCCATCCCCGGACTGGACGCCATCCGGCGGGGCGGACTCGGGATGGAACCGGTGGTGCGCGGACTCAGGGACACGCAGGTGGGCGCCTACGTGGACGGCATGCGGACGCTGTCCGGTGGCCCTGGCGGAATGGACACCTCCCTGTCCCATGTGGACCCCAGCGCCGTCCGGAACGTCGAGGTGGTGAAGGGCCCGTACGCCCTCACTTGGGGGGCCGGAAACCTGAGTGCCGTCCGGGTTGAGACCCAACAGGTGCCGCCTCCCGGATCGCGGGCTTTCGGAGGCCGCACCTTCCTGGGGTACAACGCCAATCTCGGGGCTACGGAGACCGGTCTGGAGATCACCGGCGCCGGCGGGCGGACCGGATACGCCCTCTCCGGGGCCTGGCGCGAATCCGGAAACTACGAATCGGGGGGTGGGGTGGAGGTTCCCGGATCCTTCCGAAGCGGGGAAGTCCGGGGGAGAGGGGCCTACCGGCCCACTCCGGCCTCGACCTTCACCGTGGCCGGGTGGCACCAGGCCCAGAGGGACATCGACTACCCCGGACGCCCCATGGACGCGGAGTGGTTCGATACCTTCAACGGCTCCCTGCGCTGGGAGTACGCCCCTGCCGGCGGCGCCCTCAGGGGGCTGGACGCCATGGCGTACGTCTATTCCGTGGACCACGGGATGAACAACGATGCCAAGCCCGCTCCCATGCGCGTGGCCACTGTCTCCGATGTGGAGATGATGGGTGGACGCCTGAGCGCTCTCCTGGAGCCCGGACGGGACTGGATCCTGGAGGTGGGCGGCGACGGGTTCTCGGCGCTCCACTTCGCGGAGGCCCGTCCGAGAAATCCGGACATGCCCCGTCGCCTCATCTGGGGGGACGTGCGCCTCACGTCGCTGGGGCTCTTCACCCGGGCCGAACGCCCGCTGGGGCCGTTCCTTGCCGCCGGTACGGTGCGCCTGGACATGTTTCGTTCCGAGGCCGATGCGGCGAGCCCCTTCTTCCTGGCCAACGTGACGGAGGACCTCTCATCCTCCGAGGAGCGCCTCAGCGCCGCTGCCACCCTGACCCTTCCGCTGAATGACGGCTGGTCCCTCTCCGCCGGCGCCGGCTCGGTGGTCCGGCCCGGGGATGCCAATGAACGGTACTCGGATCGGCACGCGTCCAAGCGGTCCCAGGTGGGGGCCGAATTCATGGGGGACCCGTCGCTCCGGGCGGAGCGGAGCAATCAGCTCGACGTGTGGATCGAAGCCAGATATCCGCGCTGGACCGGCGGCCTCAACCTCTTCGTGCAGCAGATCGAGGACCACATCAGCATCGAGGCTACCGACCTGACGCCCCGCGCTGCGCCCCGGGTGTTCCGATACGTGAATGGGGAAGCCTCCTACAGGGGAGCCGAGGCCACCGGCTCCGTCCGGATCACCCCCTCCGTCCTGCTGAGCGGTGCGGCCGCCTACCTCCGGGGGCAGGAAGTCTCCCTGGATGAGCCGGCCCTGGGCGTCTCTCCCCTCCGGATGGATCTGGGCCTTCGCTGGGACCCACCCGGGGATCGTCGTTTCGCCGAACTCTCCACCCGGATGGTGGCTCGGCAGGACCGGATCGCCGGAACCCGGGGAGAAATGGAGACACCGGGCCACACGCGGTTGGACGTGCAGGCGGGGCACCCCTTCCCCGGAGGCTTCATGGTCCGGGTTGGCGTGGAGAACCTCCTGGACCGGGAATACCACAACCACTTGAATGCCGTGGACCCCTTCTCCCGCACCCCCGTCCCCGAGCCGGGACGGGTGGCCTTCGCCCGGGTCAGCGTCAGCTTCTGAGCCGTCGCCGCGAACGACGCGGCTGGTTCAAGACGAGGACGGGGGCGTCGCGGACTCGGGGCGGCAGAGGTACTTCCGGTCCGATGCGGCGCGCCCGCACTTCTGACAGATGAACTGAACGGGGAGGACCCGGCGCACGTACTTGTCCCACTTCTTTCTACGCTTGTTGCGGGACCAGTCGCAGAGAGTCTTGGCCATGGGAGAAGCCTGGGGTGGGGGCGGGGGATGGAAGGTCGGGAAGCGGGATGGGTGAGCTTCGAGGGAATGCCGGACCCGCATTCCCTCGAAACTCACCCCGTGTCACGAGGGGGCCAACCCCTGGGGGCCGGAAGCCCCCAGGGGCTCGACCCTCTTCCCGATCCGGGGCGACTGCCCGGCGAAGCGCGCCTGCTCCTCCACCAGACGGGGCGGGAGGTGGGCATTGTGGCGTGAATAGATGGACGGCCCCTCGACCCGGATGGTCCGGATGAGGCCGCGGCGGCGGGCCACCGCCACCCGGTCCAGCCCATGGTCGTGACACCACCGGGCGTACCGCGCGTCGGCCATGGTCTCCCCGCCAGGGAGCTCGTCGTGGGCAGGGAGGTCCCGACCCAGCACCAGCATGGTACCCGTCCCCAACTGATCCACGTAGAGGCTGTGGCGGAGGGGTTTGGCGTAGTGGAAGAGCCGTCGGCGGCGTGTCCAGAAGAGGATACGGCGCTCGGCCAGGATGCTCCCGTGCACTCCGAAGACCCGCCCCTCCCACCCGAGCCGCCGGGCCTCGGCCTCCAGAACGTCACAGTAGTCCGGCGCGTAGATCAGGTCGTCATCCACCAGGAAGACCCGGTCGTCGGCACCGGGCCGGGGATAGAACTTGCCCAACGCCTTCACATCCCGCTCCGGCAGCACCGGTATCACATTCGGGTGCCGGTCCAGCCATTCCGGCACGCCGTCGTGTTCATTCAGGACCAGGTGGAGTTCGTCCACCTGCGGCGCCAGCGAAGCCACGGCCTGGGGGAGGGACTCGGCCCGGGCGGGAAAGGTGGCCATGTGGGCCCGCCGGATGGACGGACCGGACGAGGGGTCGGATGGAGTCTCGGAGCCGGACACGGTCAGATGACCTCCCGGAAGCGTTCCGGGATCCGGATCACCGGATCGCCGGGAATCATCCCCGGCTTGTTCAGGGCATAGAGGGGGCGGATCCAGCTCTGCCAGCGTCGGGCCCGCGGAAAGTACGCGTCTCCGTCCCGGGGCTCGGCCCCGGTGATGATCTCGAAGAGTCGCCGACGGCGCTTCAGGTGCCCTCCCCACCCGGTCTTCTGACGGTCCCCATCGCCCACCTTGCCGTGGGCAAGGGCCTCATCGACCATCCCCAGATGGAAGACGAACAGGTTCGGATCGATGCGGAAATTCCGACCCTTGATCCGGTGCATCCCCGAACCCCAGGTCACCGGCGCCGTGGCCACCACCGGCTTGGTATACCGGGACGAGACGTGGGCGTAGGCCCGCTGCTCCAGGATGGGACGCTCCGGATCCAGCGGGCCTTCCTGCTCCAGGTGCTGCCCCACATCCAGCCCCAGTCCCGAGAGGGTGCGGGGGAGGCGCGGGCGGGAAGCCAGGTAGGCGGCCAGATCCATCCCCAGACGCGGATCCACCACCAGGAACTCGTCCACGTCGCAGACGATGACCACGTCGTAGTAGTGGAAGAGCGCGTCGGCGATCCGGGACATGACCCTGGCCCGTCGGCGCATGGCCGGGACCCGCCCCAGAGGTCGGTGGGGGAGACGCAGGACGCTCCGACCCAGATGGTCGTCCGGGAGCGCCTGATCGTGTCCATCCAGGATGGGGACGAGATTGTCCGGGCCGCAGATGCGCCCGTAGTGGGCGATCCATCTCCCGAGGAAGAAATCGTCGTTGCGGCAGGTGGTGACCGCACAGATCCGGAGTCCCCCGGAGCCGCCGCCCCGGAACGTCGCACCGTTCCCAGTCCCGGTCATGGACGCGCCCCTCCCGCTCCACCGGACCCGGCCCCGGGCACTATGTCCCACGCCGCAGGCAGCCAGGAAGGGCGCTCCCCGGAGCCGGCCTCGGTGCCTCCTCCCCGGACCATGACCACATCGGTGTGGAAACGGCCGGAGCGGCCCCCGGCCAGCTCGTCCAGCGAAGCCAGTGGACGGAGTTGGTCCCGACCTCGTCGCCGCTGGGGGACGAAGAGCCGGAAGCCCGCCAGCACGCCATCCACCTCGGCGATGGACGCACCGGCCGCTTCCATCAACGCCCGATCCACCTCCACATACCCCACCGCCAGGGGCGCCGCCGCCAGGGTTCGCTCCATGCCCCGAAGGACGAAGGACTCGAACCCCTCCACATCGATCTTGAACACCAGCGGTCCCTCCAACTCCCCAGGTCCGGTCAGCCCTCCCACCAGGGTGTCGATCCGGGTGGCGGGGACCTCCACGCGCTCCTTCTCGCTCTCGGCCTCCCCGGTGGAGAACGCTCGGGTGCGCCCGCTCCAGCGCGGCTCCAACCAGAGCCAGGCCTTCTGCCGTTCGTCCTCGCCGGCAATGGCGTGACGAAGGTGGATGCGGGATGTGTCGGGGTGCGCCTGCCGCGAGCGTTCCAGGTGGGGAAGGATGCGGGGATTCGCCTCCACCCCCAGGACGCGGGTCCCGGAGGGATAGGTGAGCGAGAACAGGCATTCGCCATAGTTCGCCCCCACATCCAGGCAGACGGCGGGCTCGAGATGGCGGGTGAAGTCGCGCCAGAATCGGATATGGCGCGCCGTGCGCCGGCGGGCGAAGTCCAGGGCGATCTTGTGGATGGCCCGCTGGTCGTCGGGGTCGATGGAGAGGGCGGCGTCGAAGTCCGGGTACCCGACCCACTCCGGTCGCATGGTCCCGTACCGGCGGCGGAGGAGGACGTGCATCTTCGCGGCGCGCACCGCATCTTCCAGCGACTTTCCCACCGATTTCAGGACCCCACCCACCAGGGCGGCCATGTCAGCGCCCCTCCTGGAGCCAGGCGCGGAGTCGGCGTCCCGCCTTCGCGAGGCTCAGGCGGTTGGCGATTCGGCTGAAGGGTCGGAGCGACAGCAGATTCTTCTCGCCCAGCCCATCGATGAGAACGAGGCGGTCCGCCCCGCCCCACCGGGCCAGAACCAGATTCAGGGGCTTCAGGTCGCTGACGACGACATGGTGTCGGATCAGAAGGCCGATCATGGCCTCCACCTGCGGCCACAGGTGGGGCGCAGGACCGCCGCGTTCCACCAGGGCATGGAGGGTCGGCGCCAGTCGCCCCTCCCGGTCCACCATCCGCTCCACTTCGACGCCGACGCCGAGATCGGTCTCAACGAGTCCGTGGAAGGGTGCGACGATGGGCGGATCATTGGACATGCGACTCCGGAGGACCAGGTACTCTGTGAGCTCGATACCGTGGGACTTGTAGCTGCCGAAACGGCTGGAGAAACGGACCCGCCAGGCCGGCCGGGCGGATGGCTTCACCACCTTGATGAGCCGGTCGGGCTTCAGGGGGTGTCGGTACACCGCACGACGCGCGCCGAAGGCTTCCGGCGATTGATCCGAGAGGGCGATCATGTCGAACGGTAGATCCGGGCCGAAGACGGATCAAGGAGGCAGGCGGCATCCGGACATGGGCGGCGCTAGTGGGAGGCGCCGGCGGAAGGGGTCGGTGCACCCTCCGGACGGGTGGACGTGGGTCGGGTGAGGGAGGGCGTCCTGGGGTCGCCCGGGGACCCCCGGATCCCCTCCAGATGCAGGGCCCGACCGTCTTCCTGCTCGCGGGCACGGCGCATGGCGGCCTCGGCCTGGGCCAGGAGGACCCTGGCGTCGTTGGAGGTGGGAGAGCCGGCGACGGCCCCCACCGTGAGGGAGAGGGGCTCGTCGCCCGCCTTCACCTGATCCCGGATCTGCTTGCGCAGGGAAACCAGGACGATCCGGGCCTGCCCCAGGTCGGTCTCGGGAAGCAGCACGGCAAACTGGTCCGGTCCCACCCGGGCGAGACGATCCAGGCGCCGGAACCGTCCGCGGAGAACCCGGCCCACGTCGCTCAGGATCCGGTCGCCGGCCAGGGGCCCCATCGTGTCGTTCAATTCCCTGAACCCATCCAGATCGAGGAGGGCGAGCGCCAGGGGACGGCCATAGCGCCGCGCCCGCCCGAGTTCGGCGCTGGTGTCGGCCAGGAAGCTCTCCCGATCCATGAGACCGGTCAGTGGATCGGTGCGGCACCACCGCCTGGCCATCCCCCGCTCCCGGATCTCGGCCACCACCCAACCGGCCACCGTCAATCCGAGCCCCAGGAGGAGGGCGTCAGCCAGGAGCCAGACCCCCTCCGGCAGGGGGACGGCCAGATCGCGGCGGGCCCAGGCGTAGGTGGCCACGGCCACCCAGGCCATGATGGTCCCACCCCATCGGCCCGTGGCCCATCCCGCCGCCGCGGCGGGAAGCAGGAAGAGGAGGTGGGGCGACATGAGTTCCGGCCCCAGATCGGTCAGGAGGGCCAGGGGGCCGAGACTTCCAATGGCCACGCCCAACCAGATGACCCGGGAGGTGGGAGAACGCATGGCACACGGACTTCCGGGGACGGGGCGCGGGCGACCCCGAAGCCCGCGATTGCATCGGATGTGGAGTGACGTCCCCAGGGCCACGGCCACCACGCATGCGGGCACGACCCAGCGTATGGCCATGGGACCCAGACCGGAAGGCGTGAACACCGCCGCAGGAAAGAGGAGGTGCCCCGGAAGCGCCACGGCGAGATACGCGATGGCCATCCGCTCGAGCCGCTCCGCCGCCCGGTGGAATTCCAGATCGGCACCGAGGAAGATGAGCGCCCCCGTAGCCAGGGTGACCGGCAGGAACGCCTCGCCGGAGGACATGTCCCCAAGGAGGACGCTCACCCATACGAATCCCACGGCTGCCCCCGCACCCGCGACGAGGAAGGCTCGAAGGATGTGGTAGGACAGTGGGCGGCGATCCATGGGGCCTGGTCTCGGGGGCCGGTGGAAGCGACACCGGGGAGGGTTGAAATGCGAATCTAGATTCGCATTTCGGGCGTCCCCCTAAGTATCGGCAACCGGCGCTGGACCGTGGAGGCAAGGAGAACGGGCTCGACCTCTCTTCCGGCTTCGGCACCACTCGCCGAAGCGTCGAGGCCGCCCTAAGATTCCTGAACCCCGACACTTCCAACCAAGCCACGGCCCATCATGTCCCGAACGTTTCTCCTCTTCCTGATCCTCCTGATCAGCCTCCCTCCCGCGGCCTGCGTCTCCTACATCCCCGTGGAACCGGATGCCCCCGTTCCCGGCGACGAGGTCCGGGTGTACCTGGCACCGGAGGAAGGTGAACGTCTGTCCCAGCGGACCGGACGGCGTGTGGAGACCCTCGACGGTCGCATCCCGGCCGGAGCGCCCCTCGCTGACTCCCTCCGGATGATGGTGACCTGGGGTCCGGCCTGGGCGGGCACACCGATGGAGGGACGACGGGATGAGGTGTCGCTTTCCCGATCCGGGATCCTGGCGGTGGAGCGGAAGGAGGTTTCACGCGCCCGAACCGCCGTCCTCGGGGTGGCGCTGGTGGCCACGGCGGTGATCCTCTTTCGCTCCATCGGGAAGGACGGAGACGGGCAGAGCGGCGGACTTCCCCCGGACGCCCCGCCGCCACCGGTGGATCTCTGAGCCGGAGCCGATCCCTGACCCGGGCCCGATCCTCGGGCTCGGGACCCATCTGGGCGGGGTCCCAAAACCAGATGAGGGGGCCGGCCACGTGGGCCGACCCCCTCGGGTGTCCTCAGTGCCGCGGGTCCCGAGGGACCCGACCGGTCATGAGGCGATGTTGGGGTTGCTCAGGCGCTCGTTCCGGGGAAGCGGAATGCAGGTCGTGCCACCGTAGGCGTCGCCCCGGCTGCTCAGCCCCTGCTCGAACTCGATCCCGTAGCGGAGCATGTCGCCGAGGCGGTGCCCGTCGAGCCAGAAGGTCCGGCGCCGCTCCTCGATGATGTCCTCGAGGCTGCCGTTCCCGGTGTAGGCCGGAAGCTCGAAGTGCTCCCGGATCTTGTTCAGCGCCTCCACCGCGGCGGAGCCACCCTCCACCTCGGCGATGATGAACTGGGCTTCGATCCACGACGCCAGCGGCATGTTCTCACTGTGGGAGGTGTACTTCTGCTGCTGGTGGAAGACGGTGGAGCCGTCCTCGCCCACCCCGTCGATGACGGACTGGACCCGGGTGTCCGGCACTCCGTCCACTGTGAGATCCCGGAGGTCGGGCTTCACCGCCAGGCGCCGGGAGGTGATGGTGATGGAGGGCCACCGGTTCTCCCGCCGAACCTGCGTCGAGGAGAAGCCCACCTCCCGAACAAATCCGTCGGGGATGTTCCGGGCGTCGGCCAGAGCACCCTGCTGGTCGCCCATGTTCAACCGGGCCCGAGCCCGGCCGACGAGCGCCATGTTCCGGAGGCTCTGGTCCCCGGCGGCGTCGGCGTGGGGAAGCGCCCGGGTGAAGCGCTCCTCCGCAATCTGGAAGGTCTGGTTCCGGGTGAGGAGGGGACCGCCGTCCACCGCCACCTCGCAGTGGCCCTCACCCAGGAGGAGGTATCCATACCCTCCGTACGCCGAGAGCTCCGCCAGCTTCCGCTCCCGGTTCGGCACCGAGCCCTCGGGGAAGGCGCTGATCCGGCGATA
>PWZC01000312.1 GCA_003567615.1 Gemmatimonadota bacterium
GGTGGGGGGCGGGATCCGGGATGACGCCCGGGCCGACGCCCTCCTGGAGGCCGGGGTGGATCGGATCATCGTGGGGACCCGGGCGGTGGAAGAGCCGGCGTGGCTCGAGGCACTGGCCCAGCGGCACCCTGGCGCCGTGATCGTGGCCGCCGACATCCGGGACGGATTGGTCCTCCGGCGAGGTTGGACCCGCAGTTCGGATCTGGCGGTGGTGAACTTCCTGGAAGGGCTCGCGTCCCTCCCCCTTGCCGGCGCCCTCTGCACCGACGTGGGCCGCGAGGGACGCCTCCAGGGGATGGACCGGGAGGAGGTGGCCCGCATCATCGCCCAGGCACCTCACCCGATCTGGATCTCCGGGGGCGTGTCCACCCTGGACGACCTGCGCTTCCTGAGGCGTCGGGGAGCCGCGGGAGCGGTGCTGGGCATGGCGCTCTACACGGGAGCGCTGGACGAGAACCAGGTGGCGGAGGAGTTCGGCGGATGACCAGACTGAAGCGGGAAACGCGGGAGACGCAGATCACCCTGCAGGTGGACAGGGCCGGCGGGGAGATCCACGTCGACACCGGCGATGCCTTCCTGGACCACATGCTGGTCACCCTGGCCCGCTACGCCGGC
The DNA here is from genome assembly GCA_003567615.1 of Gemmatimonadota bacterium. GTDB lineage: Bacteria > Gemmatimonadota > Gemmatimonadetes > Longimicrobiales > Gaopeijiaceae > PWLA01. The sequence continues at coordinate 616 of PWZC01000312.1, forward strand.
CTCGGTCTCCACATTCGGGCCCGGGGCGATCTTCGCCACCACCTCATCGAGGATGTGGGGATCACCCTGGGGCTCGCCCTGGCGGCCGAGGCCCCGGAGCGGGCAGAGCGCTATGGGTGGGCGCTGGTCCCCATGGACGAGGCGCTGGTGCAGGCGGCGGTGGATGTGGGCGGGCGTCCGTACTTCGTAGGGGAGCTCCCCTCGGACCTCTACCGCCACTTCCTGGAATCCATGGCCCTCAACATGCGTGCAACCCTTCACGTGGAGGTGCGCCGCGGCCGGGACCGCCACCATGTGGTGGAGGCGGCGGTGAAGGCGGTGGGGCTTGCCCTTCGTCAGGCGCTCCGGGAGGGCGAGGGTGTCTTCAGTACCAAGGGCGCAGTGGCGCTGGAGGTCTCCGAGGACGATGCCGGAGCCGGTTCGATGGAGCCCTCGGGGAACCCACACGCCGGCCGGGAGGACGAGCCATGCTGAGACCACGGATCATCGTCTGCCTGGACGTGCAGGACGGTCGGGTGGTGAAGGGCACGAACTTCGTGGGACTCCGGGACGTGGGCGATCCGGTGGAGCTGGCGCGGCGCTACGAGGAAGAGGGAGCCGACGAGGTGGTCTTCCTGGACATCTCCGCTTCCCACGAAGGGAGAGGCACGCTCCTGGACACGGTACGTCGCACCGCCGAGGTCCTCTTCATCCCCCTCACCGTGGGAGGCGGGGTCCGGACCGAAGACGACATGAACGCCCTCCTCCGGGCCGGCGCCGACAAGGTGAGTGTGAATTCCGGGGCCGTCCACGACCCGGACGTGCTCCCCCGGGGTGCCCGCCTCTTCGGGAGCCAGTGCGTGGTGGCCTCCATCGACGCCAAGTGGATGGACCAGGGGCCGGGTGGGCCGGGGTGGTACCACCATACCCACGGGGGGCGCCGCCCCACCGATCTGGAGGTCATCGCCTGGGCCCGGGAGTGCGCCCGTCGCGGCGCCGGCGAGATCCTCCTCACCTCCATGGATCGGGACGGCGTCCGCACCGGCTACGATCTGGAGCTCACCTCGGCGGTGGCCGACGCGGTGGACATCCCGGTCATCGCCTCCGGAGGCGCCGGCGAGGCCGCCCACCTCCGGGACGGCTTCACCCAGGGGAAGGCCGACGCCGTTCTCCTGGCGGGCATCCTCCACGACGGTCTCACCACCGTGACCGAACTCAAGGGCGCACTGGAGGGCTGGGGAATCCCCGTCCGCCCCTGCGCCGTGGCCGGGGAGGCCTCCCGGTGACCGATCGCACCCTCACCTCCGCCCGCGACCTGGACCACCTCACCTGGGACGGCCGGGGCCTGGTACCGGTGGTGGCCCAGGACGCTGAAGACGGCCGGGTCCTCATGGTGGCCTGGGCCAACCGTGAAGCGCTGGAACAGACCCTGGCCACCGGCTTCATGCACTACTGGTCCCGGTCCCGGGGTCGACTCTGGAAGAAGGGTGAGACCTCCGGGAACACCCAGGAGGTGGTTTCCCTCCACATGGACTGCGATGCCGACACGCTCCTGGCCCTGGTGCGCATGACGGGCCCTGCCTGCCACACCGGGGAGGCAACCTGCTTCGGCCAGGTCGCGGCGGCGGCGGTTGCCGACAACGACAGCCCGGCCCCTCCCGGCTCCTCCGTGCTCCCCGAACTGTGGAGCCTCCTGGAGGCCCGGGCCCGGGAGCGGCCGGAAGGAAGCTACACGACCCGACTCCTGAACGACGAGAACCTGCGGCTGAAGAAGCTGGGTGAAGAGACGGTGGAGGTGGTGGCCGCTCTCATTCGCCAGGACGGCACCGCACCCGACGAAGCGGCGGACCTCATCTATCACCTCCTGGTGGCCCTCCTGGCAGGAGGGGTGAGCTGGAACCAGGTGGAGTCCAGGCTCCGGGCCCGCCGGCGCTAGACCAGGAACCGTTGCCCCGGTCGGGGTAGCACTCCCTCATGCAAAGCGCACCCTCCGGACCCATCCAGGAAGAGGAAGCCCTCGGAAAGGCCTACGACGGCCGTCTCATGCGGCGTCTCCTCCGGTACCTGGCCCCGTACAAGTGGAAGGTGGTCCTGGCCATCTTCCTCCTGGTCTCGGCGGCCGGGCTCCAGATCATCGGGCCCTGGCTCATCCAGATGGCCCTGGACGACGCCATTCCCACCGGCGACGGGGAGCTTCTGGCCACCCTGGCCATCGCCTACCTCGTGGCCACCGTGGGGACCTTCGGCTTCCAGTACGCTCAGGCGCTGGTCACCACCTGGCTGGGACAGCAGGTCATGTACGACCTGCGAACCGAGATCTTCCGACGACTCCAGGAGCTGGACCTCCAGTTCTACGACAGGAACCCGGTGGGTCGGCTCATGACCCGCATCACCTCGGATGTGGAATCGCTGAACGAGCTCTTCAGCTCCGGGGTGGTGGCCATCTTCGGCGACCTCTTCACCCTTCTGTTCATTGTCTCGGCCATGCTGCTCATGGACTGGCAGCTGGCGCTGGTGACCTTCTCCGTCCTCCCTCTGGTGATCTGGAGCGCCTCCGTCTTCCGGAGCCGCATCCGGGCGGCGTACCGGGACATCCGGGTGCGGCTCGCTCGGATCAATTCGTTCCTGCAGGAACGGATCACCGGGATCAGCGTGGTACAGCTCTTCAATCGCGAAGAGGCGGAGTCCCGGGAGCTGGACCGGGTGAATCGGGACTACCTGCAGGCCCACCTGCGCTCCATCACCTACTACGCCCTCTTCTTCCCGGTGGTGGAACTCTTCACCGCCATCGCCCTGGCCCTCATCATCTGGTACGGCGGCTTCGCCATCATCCAGGAGAACACCTCGGTAGGGGTGGTCACCGCCTTCCTCCTGTACGCCCGACGCTTCTTCCGACCCATCCAGGACCTCTCGGAGAAGTACAACGTACTCCAGGGAGCCATGGCGTCGTCGGAGCGGATCTTCCGCCTGGTGGATCGGGAATCGGTCATCCAGGACCCCACCGATCCGGAGTCCCTCCCGGAGCGGCTTCAGGGTGAGATCGAATTCAGGGACGTGTGGTTCGCCTACGGCTCGGACGAGAAGGGGGAGCCCGACTGGATCCTGAAGGGTGTGAGCTTCCGGGCCCGTCCCGGCGAGAAGGTGGCGCTGGTGGGGCATACCGGAGCCGGCAAGACCACCCTCATCAACCTCCTCATGCGGTTCTACGACCCGCAGCGGGGTGAGATCCTGGGGGACGGCGTTCCGGTCCGCCAGGTCAGGCAGGCCCAGCTCCGGGACCGGATCGGGCTGGTGCTCCAGGACGTCTTCCTCTTCAGCGAGGACGTGCGCTACAACATCCGCATGGGGAACCGGGAGATCTCGGAGGAACGGGTCAGGGCTGCCGCCCGGGAGGTGGGCGCCACGGCCTTCATCGAACGGTTGGAGCGGGGCTTCGAGCAGCCACTGGGGGAGCGGGGCGCTTCCCTCTCGGTTGGCGAGCGCCAGCTCATCTCCTTCGCCCGGGCCCTGGCCTTCGATCCGGAGATCCTGGTCCTGGACGAAGCCACGAGTTCGGTGGACTCGGAGATCGAAGCCCGCATCGACGCCGCCACGGCCCGGATCATGGAGGGAAGGACCTCCATCATCATCGCCCACCGGCTCTCCACCGTGCAGGGTGCCGACCGGATCCTGGTGATGCATCACGGGGAACTCAGGGAAGAGGGTAGCCACGACGAACTCCTGGCCCGAGGCGGACTCTACGCCCGTCTCCACGAGCTTCAGTTCGCCCAGGCTCCGTCGGCGTGACCCCATCCGGCAGGAAGGGGAAGGGACATCCCCCCGCCGAATCGAATGCCGCCGAGGTGCTCGCCGAGCGGGTCTATGAAGTGGTGGCCGGAGAGGAGGATGAGCGGAGTTGCGAGGCCATCCCCGAGGAGGCGTGCACCGAGGTCCCGGGCAACTTTCTCCTCAATGCCCTGAACGGAGCGGCCACGAAGCTGGCTGAACAGTTGGCCTCACCGGGGCTCGTGCTCCCCTGGCTCCTGGGAGCGGTGGGAGCGCCGGCTGCCCTGGTGGGACTGCTCGTCCCCATCCGCCGCGGGGGCTCCCTCCTTCCCCAGCTCTCCATCGCCGGAAGGATCCGAGCCCGCGCCCGGCGCAAGTGGTACTGGGTGGGTGCAGGGGGGGTGCAGGCGGTGGCACTGGCAGCCATGATCCCGGCGCTCATCCTCCTCCCGCCCACGGCGGCCGGGGTCGCCGTGGTGGCGTCTCTGGCGATCTTCTCGGTGGCCAGCGGTGTCGGTTCGGTGGCTTTCAAGGACGTCATGGCCAAGACCATCCCCAGGGGCCGACGGGGACGGTTGCTGGGAATTCGGGCCACCGCCGGTGGGCTCCTGGCTCTGGGGGCCGCCGCCTTCCTGCGCACCAGGGTTGGCGAAGGGGATGCCCTGACCCCGTATCTGGTCCTCCTGGCCACGGCGGCCGGGCTCTGGCTCCTGGCTTCGGCACTCTTCGCCGGGATCCGGGAGTTCGACGGCGCCACCGAGGGAGGACGGAACGCCCTGGAAGAAGCGAGGGCCGGAATCCACTTTCTCCGAGAAGAGCCTGCCTTCGCGGGGTTTGTCGGCGCCCGCGGACTCCTTCTGGCGGCGCAGTTGGCGTCACCCTTCTACGCCATCCAGGCTCAATCGGCCCTGGGAGTGGGAGCAGGCAACCTGGTCCTCCTGGTCATGGCCTCCAGCCTGGCCTCGGTGCTCTCGTCGCCCTTCTGGGGACGATTCTCCGACGCTTCGGCGCGTCGGGTCATGGTGGCCGGGGGAATCTGGACCGCCCTGACCGTCGTCCTCGCCCTGGCGGGAGAACTCCTCCCGGAGAACCACCTGGGGCTCGCCCTGTTCGGCCTGGTCTTCCTGTCGTCGGGTTTCGCCGTGGCCGGGGTGCGGCTGGGACGGAAGACCTACCTCCTGGACGGAGCTCCGGAACGGGACAGACCCCTCATGGTAGCGGTGTCCAACACCGCCGTGGGCGTCCTGTATGGTGGAGCCGCCCTCCTGGGGCTGGTGGCGGACCGCCTCGGGGTGTCAGTCGTGCTGGGGATCCTGGGGCTCATGGCCACCCTGGGGACCGTCCTGGCCTGGCGTCTCCCGGAGGCCCACCGGCTCATCGGCCACCGCTGATCCGCTCTCCATGAAGCGGCTATCCGCAGGGGCGATTCGGCCCCCCAGACGGATGAGCGGCTCCCCACCTCCGGGCCACCCTCCAACCGGCTCCAGCGCCTCCTCTGTGTAGCGCCCGGAGGCGTTCCAGAGGATCCACTCCTCGATCCCGGCATCCCGTGTGGCCAGGATCTGAGCCCGGACCTCCGCCGCCCCGTAGCGGGGCTGCCCCAGGGTGAAGTCCTGGAGCCAGGGAACGATGCGGGCGGCTCCCTCCACGCCTCCGGAGCGGCGCACCGCGTCACGGAGCGCGCCCCCCACCACCTCGTACGGGTGGGCATTGGGAGCCTCGATTCCAAAGCTCCCCGTCCAGTAGTGGGAGGGGTAGATCATGGGGAGGATGACGTCCACCGCATCCACCATGTCTTCCCAGAGCTGCCCGATCCCCACGTCGTTCCGGGCCGAGGTGGCCATGCCGAAGACATCGGCCGTTACAGGCACATCCAGATCCGCCAACTCCTCCCGGCTCCAGAGGAGGAACTCCCGAATGGCCTCGCTCCGTGTCCGCCCCTCCTGGCCGGGAAAGACGGCACGCTCCATCTCGGACCTGGGACGATCGGGGAAGCGCACGTAGTCCCACTGGACCTCGCGGAATCCGAGCTCGACGGCTTCCCGGGCCAGGGCCACGTTGTACGCCCAGACGGTCCGGTCATAGGGATTGACCCAGACCTCGCCGTTCCCGTCCACCCAGGCACCGCCGGAGGAATCCTGGATCGCGTGTTCCGGTCGTGCCCCGGCCAGGAGGTGGTCCTTGAAGACCACGATGCGGGCGATGGGATGGATACCCTCCTCCTCCAGCCGCTCCAGAAGCCGGGATACGTTCCGAATGCGGAGCTGTCCGTCGGCGCCCACCTCGCCGGCGAAGGGCACCTCCGTGGTATAGCTCACGTA
>PWZC01000314.1 GCA_003567615.1 Gemmatimonadota bacterium
AACGGGAACGCCTTCTTCATCTCGGTTTACCAAACCCTGAGGTGGGGCGGAGCGTTCATTCGACCGGACCCATCACTCGAGAGGCTTTGTCCTGCACCTCCCCAAGACCGTGGATAGCCGCATGATCGCCCGCTTCCTTCCCGTCGCCCTCTCCCTCCTGCTCGCGGTTTCGTTCAGTCCGGCGAGCGCGCAGCAGTTCACACCGTTCGGTGGATCCGGGGACCGCGACCGTGGAAATGCCAACGCATCCATCGAAGCCGAGGTTTTCCTCGGTGCCCTTCAGGCTATTCGGGATTTCGGCCTCACCGGAGATGACGACTCGGCGCTCTGGGAGAAGGCGATCCGGGGCCTCATCCGTGAGCTGGATGATCCCTATGCCGATGTCCTGACCCCGGATCAGGTCCGGGCCTTCGAGGAGGAGAGCACCGGAAACTATGCGGGGATCGGCGTGCAGATCACCGAGTTGAACGAGCGGGTGACCATCACGGCCGTATTCCGGAACACCCCTGCGGATCAGGAGGGCCTTCTGGTGGGAGACCGGATCGTCGAGGTGGATGGGCAGGATGCCACCGAGTGGACGGTAGGAGAGGCCTCCAACAATATCCGTGGCGAGATCGGGACCACGGTGGAGGTGAAGGTACAGCGGGATGGCATCGCACAGCCCATTCCCGTCCGGATGCGGAGGAATCAGGTGCACATTCCGGCGGTGACGTCCGAGCGCATCTTCGGAGACGTGGGGTACATCCACCTCGACCGGGTCGCCCGGAACTCCGCCGCCGAGGTGGACTCGGTCCTGGCTGAACTGGATGACACCCGGGGGATCATCCTGGACCTCCGGCGGAATCCCGGCGGCTACCTGGATGAATCGCTGAACCTGGCGGATCTCTTCCTGGATCGCGGTGCAACCCTGGTCACGACCCGGTCCCGGACGCCGGGGCTGACGGGTGACGTCCGGGAGGAGTCGGCCTTCGCCCGCCGTCCGGCCCGGGCCCATGGCAAGCCCATCATCGTGTTGGTGGATCGCTTCTCGGCCTCGGCTTCGGAGATCGTGGCAGGAGCCCTGCAGGACTACGATCGGGCCATCGTCCTGGGCGAGCGGACCTTCGGAAAGGGGAGCGTGCAGAGCGTGATTCCCCTTCCGGGGGATCACATGATCCGGCTCACGTCGGGGGAGTGGTTCACGCCTCGTGGGCGGTCCCTGAATCGGCCGAGGGACCGGGATGGCCGCGTCATCGAGCCGGATTCCATCCCTCGCTTCACCTCCGAAGGGGGCCGCACCATCTGGGGCGGTGGTGGTGTCTATCCGGATCTGGAGATTCGACCGGATACCCTCACCTCGCGGGAGCAGGATCTCTTCAATGCGGCCATCTCGGCGGAGATCCCCCTGCAGCAGCGCCTGCAGGAGGCGGCTTTCCGGGTCGCTCAGGGATATCGCGAGTCGGGTGAAGTTCCCCAGGGTTTCCCCTCGGCGGATCTGGACGCCTTCGTGGACGGCCTCACCGGGGATGGACTGGATGCCGATGTCCTGGACGGAGAGGTCCGGGAATATCTGGGGTGGCAGTTGGAACGGATCCTCTTTGAGCGACTTGAGTTGATGGCCCGGTCGCTGGAAGTCCAGCTCCGTCGGGACGCGGCGCTGTCGAAGGCGGTTGAGCTTCTCCAGCAGGCCTCTACCCTGGAGGAACTCCTGGCCATGGTTCCGGAGGCGGAACGGCCGGTGACCCAGGCCCAAGCGGGATCGGGCCGAGGGGAGGGGTCGGAGGGGGGCTCGCCCTGAGCGCCTGACCCTTTCCACCTGCCCGGCGTCCCGCATTCGGCCAGCCCGCGTCTCTACCGGGGCTCATGACGTCGGATCGGGGGGTTGCCGTCAGCGCCTTGGGTGGAAGGTCCGGTGGACATCCTGGATGTAGCTCCGGTCCAGATGTGTGTAGATCTGAGTGGTGGAGATGTCGGCGTGGCCCAGGAGTTCCTGAACCACCACCAGATCCGCACCACCCTCCAGGAGATGGGTTGCAAAGCTGTGCCGGAGTGTGTGGGGCGACACGCGCTTCTCGATCCCCGAGGCGTCTGCGGCGCCCCGTACGATGGTCCACACGCTCATCCGGCTGAGGGGTGTTCCCTTCCGGTTCAGGAAGAGAAACCCTTCGGAGAGACCCTGATCCAGTCCCGGCCGAACCTGCTTCACATATCGCCGCAGCGTCTCGGCAGCGGGACCTCCGAAGGGAACCACCCGTTGGCGACTTCCCTTCCCCATCACCGTGATGAGCCGCTCATCCGGTTCCACATCGGTGATCTTCAGGGAAGTGAGTTCCGAGACCCGGATTCCCGTGGCGTAGAGAAGCTCCAGAATGGCCCGGTCTCTCCAGTGGACCGGGGTGTCCAGGGAAACCGCCTCCACGAGGCGGCCGGCCTCTTCGGGGGATAGAACCGTGGGGAGACGTCGCCAGCTCCGTGGTGACTCGAGGCGCTCCGAGGGATCGGCCTCCACCTCCCCCTCTTCCAGAAGGAAGGTGAAGTAGCTGCGGATGGAGGAGAGGGTGCGCCGGAGGGTGGTGGGTGCGCGTCCCAGGTCCTTCAGGTGGAAGAGGTAGGCCCGAAGGTCCTCGTGATCCACCTCACCGGGATCGAGGCGACCCCGCGAACGGAGGAAGGCCGAGAGCCGGAGCAGGTCGCCGCAGTAGGCCTGGACGGTGCGCTCCGCCACCCCGCGATCGAAGACGAGGTAATCCCGGAACGCTTCGATCCGGTAGGCAAGATGGGGATCCGGCTCCAAGGAGTGGCGCCGGTCAGGTCGACGATGTCCGAAGAAGGGCAACGGCGTGCACCGCCAGACCCTTTCCCTCTCCTTCCCAGCCCATGCGCTCGTTGGTCTTCCCCTTCACAGAGACGTCGCCGTGGGCCACGCCGAGCACCTCCGCCAGGCGCGCCCGCATCTCAGCCGCAACCGGACCGATTCGAGGGCTCTCACAGATCACGGTGACGTCAACGTTCCCCACGCGGTAGCCAGCCTCTCGGACCAACCCCATGGCCCGTCCAAGGAGATCCATGGAGTCCGCCCCCCGCCATGCGTCCTGCCCCGGCGGAAAGTGGGTTCCGATGTCTCCCAGGCAGGCTGCTCCCAGGAGGGCGTCCGTGACGGCGTGGGCCACGGCGTCACCGTCGGAGAATCCCCGGAGGCCAGGGGAGTCCGGGATGACGACTCCTCCGAGGATGCAGGGGCGCTCCGGATCGAAGACGTGTGAATCGTAACCGAACCCGATTCGCATTCGCGACCTCCAGCGATGGGCGGCGTGGATGGTGAAGGGTGCTCGCCTGCGAGTCGAGCGGGGCCCCCCTGGGATCCGCCGGTGGAATCAGGCTCCTTCCCAGTGGCGGAAGGCCAGGCAGACGTTGTGTCCGCCGAACCCGAAGGAGTTGGAGAGCGCAACCCGCACCTCCCGCTCCCGGGGGCCATCTGCGGCGTAATCCAGATCGCAGTCCGGGTCCGGCTCGCGGAGGTTGATGGTGGGGGGGATTCTACCCTGCTGACAGGCCAGAACGGAAACCACCGCCTCCACGGCGCCCGCGGCGCCCAGGAGATGTCCGGTCATGGACTTGGTGGAACCCACCACGATCTCCTCGGCTCGACGTCCCAGAACGGTCCGGATGGCGGCCGTCTCGGAGCGGTCGTTGTGGGGGGTGGATGTTCCGTGGGCATTCACGTAGTCCACCTCGGCGGTATCCAGGCCCCCGTCGGAGAGAGCCATGCGCATGGCGGCCTGGGCTCCGGCTCCATCGGGGGCCGGGGCCGTGATGTGGTAGGCGTCGGCCGAGAGGCCGTATCCCGCCACCTGTCCCAGGATCGTGGCGCCTCGCGCTTCGGCCACTTCACGAGCCTCCAGAATGAGACAGCCCGCTCCCTCGCCCATGACAAACCCGTCGCGGGTGGCGTCGAAGGGCCGACTGGCGGTCTCCGGCTCGTCATTCCGGGTCGACATGGCCTTCATGGCCGCAAACCCGGCCATGGTCAGGGGCGTGATGGTGGCCTCGGTACCGCCGGCGATCATCACATCCGAGTCACCGCGCTGGATGCTCCGGAAGGCCTCTCCGATGGCGTGGGCCGACGACGCACACGCTGACACGGTGGTGAAGTTGGCACCCCTGGCCCCATACCGAATGGAGATGAGACCCGGAGCGATGTCGGGGATGAACATGGGGACGAAGAACGGGCTGACCCGTCCAGGGCCGCGCTCCTGCAGGACCTTGCACTGCTCTTCGAAGGTGTGGATCCCGCCGATCCCACTGCCGATGATGACGCCGAACCTCCCGGGATCGATCCCCTTCCCCTCCAGGGGACCCTCCAAGAGCCCCGCCCGCCCCATGGCCTCTTCGGCCGCTACCAGGGCAAACTGGGCAAACCGATCGTAGCGACGGATCTCCTTGGGATCGAGAACCCCGGAAGGGTCGAACCCCTTCACCTCGCATGCGATTCGCGTCGGGTACCGGTCATCGGTTTCGAAGTGGCTGACGACGCTACCTCCGGACGTACCCTTGAGAAGGGCGTCCCACGCCGCGTCCACCCCGATTCCCACCGGTGTGATCAATCCCACACCAGTGACCACCACCTCCCTGCCGGCTCGGTTCGTCATTCCTGTTCAGCCCCTGTCCCCATGTTCATCCCCTCGAGGGGGGGTCCCGATCAGGACTCTTCGCTCTTCTTGAGGTAGGCGACGGCTTCGCCGACGGTCCGCATCTGCTCTGCGTCCTCGTCCGGAATGTCCACGCCGAACTCCTCTTCGAAGGCCATAACGAGCTCGACGGTGTCCAGGGAGTCCGCGCCGAGATCCTCCACGAACGAGGCCTCCGTGGTGACCTTCTCGGCCTCCACACCCAGTTCGTTGACGATGATCTCCTTCACCCGTGCCTCGATGCTGTCCGCCATTCTTGCGCCTCTTTATTGGTTGGTCGTGTCGGAAGATGATCCCGGTGGGGAGGGCCTACATCACCATGCCCCCGTCCACCGCAAAAACCTGTCCGGTAATGTAGCGGGCTGCCGGGCCCGCAAGAAAGCGGGCCACCCCGGCGATATCCTCCGGAGTCCCCAGGCGGCCCATGGGGATGCGCTCCATGAGCGCAGTCGTCTGCTTCTCATCCAGCGCTCCCGTCATATCGGTCTCGATGTAACCGGGGGCGATGGCGTTGCAACGGATGTTCCGGGATGCCAGTTCCCGAGCGAGGCTCCGGGTCAATCCCAGGAGTCCGGCTTTGGACGCTGCATAATTGGTCTGACCGGCATTTCCCGATAGGCCCACGACCGAAGAGATGTTCAGGATCACCCCGGCTCGACGCTTCATCATGCCCCGGGAAAAGGCGCGGGTCACGAGGAAGGCCCCCCGGAGGTTCACGTCCATGACCTGATCCCAATCCTCGTCCTTCATGCGCAGGAGGAGCGTATCCCGGGTGACGCCGGCATTGTTCACCAGGATGGTGACGCCGCCCATGGCCTCTTCCACGGCTCCCGCGAGAGCGGTCACCTCCTCTCCATTCGCCACGTCGCAGGCAAAGCCCCGATGGCCCTCCCCCGGAAGGGAAGCCGCCGCCTCGCGGGCCCGTTCTCCATTCCGACCGACGACGGCGACCCGAGCCCCCGCTTCGGCCAGAGCCGTTGCGATGCCGAGCCCGATGCCGCGGGATCCACCCGTGACGAGCGCCAGTTCGTCCTTCAGTTCATCCACTGTGGGTCTCCTTGTCACGCCGAGCCCGCCTCCTCGGCCACGCCGAGGAGCATCGAAACGTCTTCGGTCGTTCCCACCGAGTCGGTGGGAACACCCCGTGCAATTCTCCGATTCAGTCCCCGAAGCACCGTTCCGGGCCCCAGTTCCACGAACCGATCAATACCGGACGCGACCATGGTTTCGACGCAGTCCTGCCAGCGAACCGGGCTCGTGAGCTGTTCCACGAGAAGTTCACGCACCCGGTCCGGCTCGTCCACCGGCCGCGCGTCCACGTTGGCCACTACCGGGAAACGCGAACGACGGAACCTGACCGACTCCAGGTGTCTGCGCAATCCCTCCCGGGCCGGTTCCATGAGGGGGGAGTGGAAGGCGCCGGACACCTTGAGGGGAACGGCCTTTCGCGCTCCCGCGTCCCGGGCCAGTGGAAGTGCCCGCTCCACCGCGTCAAGGTCACCCGAAATGACGATCTGTCCAGGCGAATTCAGGTTCGCCGTAACCACCACGGATCCGCTGCGGGAGGCCGCCTCACAGACGGCGAGGGCTTCATCCTCCTCCAGGCCCAGGAGGGCCGCCATGGCCCCGGGACGAGCCTCGCCCGCCGCCAGCATCAATTCGCCTCGGATCCGTACGGCCTGCAAGGCGTCCCGGAAGTCCAGCGTCCCCGAAGCCACATGGGCCGAGAACTCGCCAAGGGAGTGTCCGGCCGCCAGGGTCACAGGACCAAGCTGATCCTGCACCACGCGGAGAACGGCCACGGAATGCGCCAGGATCGCCGGTTGGGCGTTGGCGGTGCGAACGAGCTCGTCGTCGGGACCTTCCCACA
>PWZC01000438.1 GCA_003567615.1 Gemmatimonadota bacterium
CAGGTCAACACGGGCGTGTGCGGTTTCGCCTCCTGATCGGGTCCATCATCCGCGTCCGCGGCTTCCGGTTCCCGGACGACCGGATCTGCCACGAAGACGGGGATGCCATGGTCAGTTTCTCCTGGTTTTGCGCCGAGAGGGGGAGCCGTGGGAAGCGTTGACGCTCCGGATCCGCGGGAGGCTCCTGGCGTGCATGGTGGATACCGGTGACCCCGGCGCCCGACGGCCTCCCTCCGGATTGGCTCGACCGCAGGGCATTCCCGTACCGGTCGCGGTGGTGGGAAACGCCCCATGGGAAGATGCACTATATCGACGAGGGTACGGGGGCCCCGGTCATCTTCATCCACGGTGTCCCCGGGTGGTCCTTCCACTTCCGGCACCTCATCGGACGGGTGTCCACCCATCGTAGATGCATCGCCATGGACCACCTGGGATTCGGCCTGTCCGACAAGCCCGAGCGCTGGGACTACCATCCGGAGCAGCTCGCCGCCCATGTGGAGGGGTTGATGGAGGGTCTTGGGCTCAAGGGGGTGACCCTCGTGGTGCACGACTGGGGCGGCCCGCTGGGACTGCGGTATGCCCTGAGGAAGCCGGGGAACGTCACAGGGCTTGTGATCATGAACACCTGGCTCTGGTCCGCGAAGGGTGATCTCCGAACCCGGTCGACCACCAGGATTCTGGCATCGCGGCTGTACCGGACCCTGGATGCTCACTTCGCCGTCACGGCTCGGGCATTCCCCCGCATGGTCAGCGGTGGACACGCCCGCCTGTCCCGGACTGCTCGGACCCATTTCGCCGGCCCCTTCCTCGAGGCCCGGGATCGCTCCGGTCTGCTTGCCCTTGTCCGCCATACGCACACGGCCGATGACTGGGTCGGCGGACTCTGGAGGATGAGGGAGGAGCTCTGCGACATTCCTGCCCTGATCATCTGGGGGATGAGGGATCCCGCCTTCCCCCCTCGCTACCTGGAGCGTTGGCGGGCTGCGCTCCCCCTGGCCCGGTGCGTCACGCTGGATGAGGTGGGACACTACCCGTTCGAGGAGTTTCCCGAAGCGACGGGAGAGGCCATCGATGCCTTCCTTTGATCCCATGTGCCCGCGGCAGCGGGGTGAACGGGATCATCCTCCCCGCCGTCCCCTTCCCCTGAGGCCAGGCGCCCCGCCACCCGCTCCGCCTGGTCCATGTGGCGGCGGCCATGTTCGACACACGTCTCGAACCACGCGCCCAGGGGGAGGCGAAGGAGGGCGATGACCGGGGAACGCATTCGGATCCGCGACAGGTCCAGCCCCTGGGACGACCGGATCAACTCAGCCAGCCGGGCATGCGCTTCCCTGAATTCGTCGAGAGTGGCGGCGGGATCCGCAGGTGGCAGGGTCCCATGGCCGCCCGCGTCAGCCCCACCGGGCCGGGCGGCTTCAGCCCGCCCAGGCCGAGCGGCTCCGGCCCCACGAGGCCGCATCTGTCGAGGGGCAGGCAGCTTCGGACCACCGGGCTTGATGAGCCGGATCCAGAGCCGGGCCACCGGGCCATATCGGTAGGGCCCCTCCCCCGAGGGCCCGCCTCCGGACACGGCGGCCGAGAGCGGTGCCAGGTAGAGTTGGAGCGAGGTGGTGAGGTGCTCGAGGCACTGGCACATGGACCAGGCATCCGGTGCCGGTTTCCAGAGGAGCTCCTCGGAGGTGTGTCGCTGGAAGAGTTCCTCGGCCCGCCGGGTCAGGTCGGAGGTGGCGGCGAGGAGGCGCTCCCTGTCCTTGTCCATGTCCGACCCCAGGTTCAGGGGGTGGGTGCCGGGTGCCCCGGATTGGGACACCCGGCCGGCTCGGTCACCCGGCCCGCCCGATCACCCTGCCGGCTCGATCACTCCGCAGGCGATGCGCGGACCGGCTCCGCCGATGGGCTGGGTCATGTGGTCGTCGGGATTCTCGTGGATGACCAGGGCGGCACCATCCTCGTCGAGGATTGTCGCGCGGCCGTCAGCCCCGTGGAGCGAGGCCAGGTGCGTGAACAGCTCCACCTGAAGCGTCCCGTCATCCCGCACCACGATGTTGGGCAGGTCACCGGCGTCGGGCCCAGCCGGGTTCATGAGCCCGTGCTCCCGGCCGTCGGGGTTCAAATGGCCACCGGATGCCACGAACCCTTCTTCCGGATCCTCGCAGGTACCGACGCTGTGGATATGGATCGCCCGCGCGCCCGGAGGCATGTCGTGTAGATCCAGGTTGATGACGATGCCGCTGGGGGTCTCGGTGACCATGCCGGTACCCACCGGATTCCCGTCCAGGTTGATGAACTGGACGGTGGCCTGCTGGACCTCCATCCCCTCAGCGGGCTCGGCCTCGGTGGCGGCCGGGTCGTCGGCCGGGGTCTCGGCTGCCGGGTCGGCGTCTCCAGGATCGGTACAAGCGGCGAGTGCCGCCAGAAGGATCAGGGCGAATGTCGTGCGTCGGTGGCGCATGGCAAGCCTATTGGGCTGGGTGGAACAGGTCATGAGCTGTTTTTGGGGGGGAGGGCTGCCATCTGCTGGCTTCGCAGCTCCTCCGGCGTCATCTCTCCGGAGATGATGGCTTGAGTATAGGTGACGAGTTGCTCCCCAGCCAGCAGGTCGGATACGACGACGTAGAGCGCTCCTTCCTCCATCAGGTCGAGCGCCGTATCCACCTCGGTGGCGTTCAAAACCACATCCGCGTCGACCCCCAGCTCCAGGATGCGCTTGGAGATGGGATCGTACGGCACAGTGGAGAGGATCAGCTTCGCCGACCCGGCCTGCGCCTTCTCCCAGGTGTACCGGTCCATGGCGTCGCCGAACACGAACGCCTCGCACTCTTCCCTCACGATCTGTCGGACCTCCGGGTCGTTCTCCACCACCACACACGCCTGGTCGAGACTCCTGCACGCCCGGACGAGCTTCCGACCCTGACGACCGTAGCCGACGACGATTACATGACCCGCCATCCCCTCGGGAACGCGGCTCGATGCGTCAATCTTGCTATGGCGACCCACGATCAGATTTCGGTCGGCCAGCACCTGGTAGATGCGTTCATCGAATCGCTGACTCAGGCTGGACGTGATCATGGTCATGGCGGCCGCCAGGATGATGGCATCGAAGACGGTCTGACCCAGAGCCCCGAGGAGGAGCGCCTGAATGGCGATGATGAGGGAGAATTCGCTCACCTGATCGATGCCGAGACTGGTCAGCGTGGCGGAGCGCGCTTCGTACCCCTGGTAGATCAACACGACGGTGGTGACCGCTGGCTTCACCACGGCCGTCAGCACGACAAGGCCGGCCGCCAGGAGCAACGTTTCAGGGGTGGGAAGGGTGACGAGAGCCCCGATGGTGAGGAAGAAGATGGCGACGAAGAAGTCCTTGATGGACTCGATGCCGTTGAAGAGGTCGAGATGACGCTCACGGTCGTGGCGGATGGCGAGGCCGGCCGCGAAGGCGCCTACGATGATGGACACCTCGGTAAGGCGCGCCGCACCGATGAAGAGAACGAGAATGGACACGGCCCCGACGATCATGAGCTCCGAAGAGCCCCCGGCCAGTCGCCCGAGAAGGTCGAAGATGTACCGGTTGACGAAAGCGGCTCCGATGAGGAAGAGCACGCCGTATCCGAGCTGGGTGGCAATGGGGTCGAGCTCGAACGTTCCGGCTCCCAGCACCAAAAGGAGGATGACGGCGATCAGGTCCTGAACGAAGTGGATCGACTCGCCCAGACGCCCCCGCACCACATTTCGTTGCATCTCCTTTTGCAGGAGAAAGGCCCCCACGATGGTGGACGACAGCGCTGCCGCGATCCCCAGGTAGATGGACTCCTGGAAGGGGATTCCCAGCACCAACCCCAGCCCGATCCCCAGCGACCCCACCACGACGATCTGGGCGAGGGTGGCCACCTCGCTGTCCTTGAGAACGGTTCGAACGGAGTCGAGTTCCGTCTTGACTCCGAACCAGAAGACCAGGAGGGCGATGCCGTACTGAGCCAGCTCCAGCGTGAGCTCTTCCTGGACGAAGATCCCGGAGAAGAGGCCTGCGACGATGAGGAGAGGGACGGTGGGGAGCTTGAACCGGTTCGCCACCAGGAGAAACGGACCGGCGACGATGAAGAGGACAGAGACGGTGGTGAGGAGATCAGCCATGGAGATCACCGACCATCCGCTCGTGGATCACCGGAATGGGACGCAGGTCGGTCAGTAGCTCCCGATCCGCCGTGGTCGCTTCCCGGAAGACGTCGGGGTCTTCCAGATACGCCTTCAGGTAGGCCGAGAGCCGGTCCCCTGCCAAGCGTGTGCTCAGGATCACGCAGTGGGCGCCCTGGTCGTAGAGGCCACGGGCCTCATGGACCTGCCTGGCTTCCACGAAGACAACGGCGTCGGACGAGACCTCCCGGAGCACCGCCTGGTTCACATCGACCTCGATGGACGAGGAGAGCACGAAGCTCGCCCGCTTGAGCGCGGCGTCCTTTCGGATCGTCGCGTTGCGGAAGTCTCCGTAGATGGCGTCGTAGCCCTCTTCCTTCAGGATCTTGATGTGATCGACCCGCCGATCCACCACCACGACATCGTCGTACTGTTCGGCCAGCAGAGGGAGAACGGTGCGGGTGACCTGGTCATATCCGATCACCACAGCATGGTCACGATACTCCTTCTTCCCTCCTTCGAAGGTCCCCTCGGTTTGCCAGCGTTCCAGGAACGGAGCCAGGCGGGTGTAGAGGGCATGGTTGTGCGCGATGAAGTAGACCGACACCGCCATGGTGACGAGTGCGATGAGGGTCAGATAGCCCAGCACCTCCTCTCCCACAAAACCTCCGGCGAACGCCGCCACCCCCAGGATGATGCCGAACTCGCTCACCTGGATCATGGTGATGCTGCCGAGGAACGTCGTCTCGATATCGAACTTCTGCCACCGGATGAGCAGGAAGAAGATGATGAACTTCACCGGCATGAGGACGAGCACGGTGATGAGCGCCTCCTGCCAGTAGAAGAGGAGCTCCCGGGCCTCCAGATCCAGGGCCACCGTGACGAAGAAGACCATCACGAACAGATCGGTGAGCGGATTGACGCGCTCCTGAAGCTCCTTGCTGTAGGGCAACTGGGCGATGGCCAGCCCGGCGAGGAAGGCGCCCATCTCGATGGACAGGTAGGCCTCGATGCCCAGCGGGGCGAGGAGCACATTGATCTCCGACGAGACCAGCACGAAGAGGAAGGCCCACGAAATGGAGATCAGGAAGAAGACGTCGCGGTTGTCGGCGATGCGGCGGAACAGGACCGGGAGGGCGTACCGCGACGCCAGGAGGGCGGCCGCGCTGATGAGGGCCACCAACCCGAGAACCACCGCCAGCGTCACGGCCACCTCGGCGAGGCTCTCGGGGCGGCCGGCAGCCAGCACGGCCAGGAGGATCACCACGACGATGTCCTGAACCAGAAGGATGCCCACATCGATCTTTCCGTGGAGCGACGTGGCCTCGTCCTTATCGTTCAGCATCTTGATGACCACCGCCGTGGAACTGTACATCACGGCCAGGGCGATGATCAGCGCCTCGAGCCCCCCGAAGCCCAGGGCCAGGGCGATGGCGCCTCCTGCCAGCGCCACCAGCAGCATCTGCGGAATCGAGATCTTCACCACGGGCGCCAGGACGTGACGCACCTCCTCGAGCCGCATCTTTATGCCCAGCAGGAAGAGAAGGAACGCCAGGCCCAACTCGGAGATGGTCTCCGTCAGCGTCCCCACTTCCACCATGCCCAGGACGGCCGGCCCGATGATGACGCCGGCAATGATGTAGCCGACGATGGTGGGCTGGCGCGTCTGCCTCGCCAGGAACCCGAAGAGGGCGGCGCTCAGCAGAATGATCGCCAGATCAACGGTCAGGATCATGAGGTCGGGTGGAAGATGGGACGATCCCCAGGGGCGTCAGCCTCCCCGATGGGGCACGATTCGGGTGACTCCAGCGACCTTCGGCCAACGACCAGCAGGGAGCTTGGCACCATATCCCTCGAAACGAAAGCAGCCCACCCACCACCTGTGACGGTGATGGGCAGGCTGGCTTCGGTGCTTCTTTCCGAAAGGATCAGTCCAGCGGACGGATCACCCCGCAGGCGATGCGCGGACCGGCTCCGCCGATGGGCTGGGTGATGTGGTCGTCACGGTTGTCGTGGATGACGAAGGCGGCGCCGTCCTCATCGAAGATGGTGGCCCGACCCTCGGCCCCGTGGAGCGACACCAGGTGCGAGAAGAACTCCACCACGACCCGGCCGTCGTCACCCACCACGATGTTGGGCAGGTCACCGGCATCGGGGCCGTCCGGGTTCATGAGGCCGTGGGGTCGGCCGTCGGGGTTCAGGTGACCACCCGAGGCCACGAATCCTTCCTCCGGATCCTCGCAGGTACCCACGCTGTGGATGTGGATGGCCCGGGCACCGGGCGGCAGGTCGTGCAGATCCAGGTTGATGACGACGCCGGTGGGGGTCTCGGTGACCAGGGCGGTGCCGACATCGTTCCCTTCCCGGTCGATGAACTCGGCAGTAGCCTGCTGGCCTCCCG
>PWZC01000456.1 GCA_003567615.1 Gemmatimonadota bacterium
AACGCTATGCCCGGACCGCCGAGTGGATCCAGGTAGTGAAGGGGATGTGGACCGAGCCCGAGTTCTCCTTCAACGGGGACTATTACTCCATCGAGGAAGGGATCCTGGAGCCGAAACCGCTTCAGACCCCCTGGCCCACCCTCTACGCCGGTGGGGAGTCACCCACCGGGAGGGCGACCATCGCCACGCACTGCGACGCGTGGCTCACCCATGGCGATCCCCCGGACATCATCGGACCCAAGGTGAGGGGGATGCGCGACGAGCGGGAGCGGCTCGGCCTCGGACCCATGACGTTCGGGGCGGCAGGATACGCCGTGGTCCGGCCCACCGAGGCAGGCGCCCGGAGCGAGGTGGAGCGGATCACCAACGTCCGCCAGAGCGCGAGGGGATTCGCCAACTACCAGGACTTCGTGGAGCACTCCAAGCTGGAGCGAACCGTCAGTCTCGAGGACTACTCGGTGTCGAACCGTGGCCTGCGGAGTGGACTGGTGGGGACACCGGAGCAGGTGGCCGAGCGGATCCTGGAATTCGAGGCCGCCGGGGTCGACCTGCTCCTCCTGCAGTTCAGCCCGCAGCACGAGGAGATGGAGCGCTTCGCCGAGGAGGTGATTCCGCTGGTACGGGGCGGGGGCGGGGCGGGCGGGTAATATTTCAACCACGACGCTCCGTCGGAGGACGAGGTTCGAATAGTGCCCGCTGAGCGGGTAGGATCTTCACCACGGCGCCTCATTTGCTCCTGAGGTTCGAATAGTGCCCGCTGAGCGGGCAAAATCTCAACCGTGATGTTGGCTCAGAGCACGAGGTTCGAATAGTGCCCGCTCGCGGCCTGGATTTCGACGCCAATCCTCCCCCCGACCCCCGACCCCAGCCCCCGGGCTTCTCAGCCTCTCCCCGATGCTCTGGCCTTGAGGTCTTCCGGAGATCCGACCCCGCAGAGCTCACCCGTACCTGGGGGCGGCCTCGTTTTCGCTGTTCGGAACTGGGCCGCCCTCGGGCTCTTGTCGGCGGCGCACCCCCGCCAGGGCGATAGCCTGTCCGACTTGAACGGCGCTGGCCGTCGCGTCTCGGGTGATCTGGCGCCAGGTGAGCCGGATCACCTGGATTCCCCGGGACCGGAGCCAGTTGTCCTTGCGGCGGTCCCCCTCGAAACGTCGACGTGAGGAGTGGTGTGCCCACCCGTCGATCTCGATGGCAATGCCCAGAGTCGGCCAGAAGATGTCCAGTTCGTAGGGTCCGACGGGAACGTTGGTGTGCGGTGTTGGCAGGTCTGCTGCGCGGATCAACCCCAGGCACCTGCGCTCCGCCTCCGAACGAGTCAGCCGGGAGTCCTCTCCGGCCCCCAGGATTTCCCGGAGCCTTCCGATCCCCCGCCGTCCCACATACCGGTCCACCATGGCCTGGAAGTCCGGCCGACTGAGGAGCGCCTGGTCCTCAGCGCGCGCCCGCATCAATTCCAGTTCCCTGGTGCCCAGCACCGGGGCCATGTCCACGATTGTCCGGACAGGTGTGGTGATGGGAATCCCATGCAAGAAGGTGCGCTCATCCTCTGCCATCTCCCTCGCCCGGCAGAAGACGATTCCCTCCCGTCGGCGTCTTCCCACATGGGGAACCGTGATGTGGACGGGGCGAGGAGGATCTCCCTGGACAAGGCCCCAGAGCGACGCCGCACTGCGATGACTGAGGAGGGCGGAAGGCCCTCCCGCCAGCACTGCCGACATCTCCGCAGCCTTGGGCGATTCCAGGGGACCGACCCGGTAGACTCCCCGATGGATAGGATGAAGATACCCGTTCTTCCGTCGCCTCTGGATAGCCGACCTCGAGAGGCCCAGCTCCAGAAGTTGGAGGCGGCCGACGACGCCGTGCTGCCGGGCGGCCACCTCGGAAATCCGGGCATCCAAGGGCTCGGTGGACATGGAAACAGTCAGATGAGTGGAAAAACGGTGCCGGCAAACCACTGGGGTTCAAGTTCACCGGCTTTCGGCGACCGGAGCATGGCTCGACCGGCCCCATTCCCATGGCCGCCAACTGGATCCAGTCGACCACCTCGCGACTCCCCGTCCAGACGTCTCCCGTATCGAAGAGGCAGACGCTGGCCACTCGCATCTCCAGGAACCCTTACCCTTGCGGGTAATTGGACCGGGCACTGTGCTTGGGAAACCCCGTGAACCGCGGGTGCTTGGTGGGCAGAAGCCGAGGCTGCCGGCGTCGGTAGACGGAGCGGAAGACCGGGAGGACCAGGCTTTCGATGCCGATCATAGCCTGGCCAGCGCGTCGGCGATGGGGGTGGGGCCAGCGAGGAGGTCGAAGCTCTTCCGGACCGTGCTCTCCATATCCAGGCAGGCCACCACGACGGCAGCCACATCGTCCCGGGAGATGGACCCACCCGAGTCGAGGTCCGGCGCCAGATCCACCTTTCCAGTGGGCTCATCAAAGGTGAGGCGGCCCGGCCGTACGACAGTGTAGGCGAGGTCGCTGCGGCGGAGGTGCTCGTCGGCGATCCCCTTCGCCCGAAGATAGTGGGCGATGGGCGACCCCTGGCGTTCGGGGTCGGCGCCAAGTGCGCTCAGCATGATGTAGCGACGGAGCCCCACCGCTTCCATGGCGGCGATGCTCCGTACGGCACCGTCCCGATCCACCGCCAGGGTCTTGTCGGGCCCTGTCTTGGATCCAGATCCGGCGGCGAAGATGAGGGCCTCGGCAGCCGAGGCTTCCAGGGCCGGATCCAATGGCTTCTCCAGGTCGGCCACCACAGTGCGGACCTCCATCTGTTCGAAGTGCGCCACGTGGTTCGGGTCGCGAACCATGGCGATGGGTTCGTGGGGGCCTGCACGGAGACGATCCACGATTCTCCGTCCAGTGTGTCCGTTGGCTCCAACAACGAGAATGCGCATGATAGACCTTGGTCAGGTTGAAACGTGAACGTTTCCGACCCCGAAGGCCATTCTGCGTTTCCCGGTCCCAGTCCCATGATCTACCGCATCCTCGCCGACATCACCCTGGTAGTGCACTTCGGATTCATCCTCTTCGTGGTTCTGGGCGGGCTGCTGGTGGTATGGAGAGGGTGGATCGCCTGGGTCCACATTCCCACGGCCCTCTGGGGCGCCCTCATCACCCTCATCGGGTGGACCTGTCCACTCACGCCTGTCGAGAACCACCTTCGTCGTCTCGGTGGTGAGGCCGGCTACACCGGGAGCTTCATCGAGCACTACCTCATCTCCGTCATCTATCCGGAGGGGATCGGGGAGGCGGGATGGATCGCCATGGGCGTTTCCGTGGTGGCCATCAACCTCCTCATCTATGGCTGGATCGTGCGCCACAGGAACACCCGTAGATCGGTGCACTAGCTTCGAGGAACGAACTGAACCGAGACGTCGTCGACGTAGTAGGTGCGTAGCGTCTCCCAGGTGCCCCACACGCCGATGGTCACGTGCACATCCCCGTCGGCGGGGGCCGTAACGGAGAAATCGTAGGACCTGTCCAGCCATACCAGGCCTACGTCCGAGTCCTCACCGTGCCCCGTCTCTCCCTGGAAGGTGAGGTCTTCCGCCGATCGGGGCGGGTCGGTGTGCACCCCGGCGATGATGGTGAAGAGATTGACGTCGCCCCAATCGCTGGTGCCGAAGGCATACTCCACCATCACATCATACTCCTGGTCGGGCTCCAACTCGAAGGCCCGTTCCATCCAGACCTTTCCCTGGTCGTTGAGATTGTCGAGTTGCAGTTCGACGGAGCCCTCTCCCACAACAGCCTCGTCGGTGGTGTGGCGAACGTGCCAGTCGATGGGCGGGTTCAGAGTGTCGATGGCGACGGCCCGCCAGCCCTCCATGTTGGCCTCGAAGGTGAAGGTGGCCTCGATGGGATCGTCATCCGGAGGGGTGGGTTCGGTGGTGTCGCAGGCGGTAAGGGCGGTTCCGGCGGCAAGGGGGATTCCCCCGGCCACGAGGATGGCAGGGATCCGGGTCCGTTGGGCGCTCGGCACGGGATTCCCATCCGGCAAGGAGTTGGCGGGCGGCAATGAGTTGGCGGGCGGCATGGGGCCTCCTGGATCCGACCGAGTCGGCCATGTGCGACCGAGTCGGTCATGGTCATTCTATGCGTATATTACAAGTATGGTTACACGAAAAGCCGACTAAAGTTGGGAATTCCGGGTTCACGTCCGGAACAGGCTCCGGCCCGGAATCACCTCACACCCCAACGGCCCGCAACCCCACCCCCCTAGGAGGTCTCCCATGCCCCCCACTCCCCTGGAAGAAGAAAACAACCACAACATCCGCGTCGTCCTCACCGGCGGTCCGGGGGGCGGAAAGACCACGGCCGCCGACCTCTTTCGACGGGAGATCGGCGAGCGGGTGGTTGTGGTGCCCGAGTCGGCCAGCGTTCTCTTCACCGGCGGCCTTCCCCGGGTAGATGAGCCCCACGCCCAATGCGCTGCCCAGAGCGCCATCTATCACCTGCAGCGAAGCCTGGAACTCATCCAGTCGTCCCTCTATCCCCACCGGATCCTCCTCTGTGACCGGGGCACGGTGGACGGGGCGGTCTACTGGCCGGAAGACTCGGGCGACTTCTTCGAGAAGATGGGGACCACCTTCCAGGAGGAACTGAGCCGGTACGACGCCGTCATCTTCTTCGAGAGCGCAGCGGTGGGCGACATGTCCATCGAGACCGGCAATCCGGCGCGGATCGAATCCAATGAGGAGGCGGTGGTCCTCGACCGGAAGCTGCGCCGACTCTGGTCGCAGCACCCCAACTTCACCTTCGTCCCCCACAATCCGTCCTTCTTCAAGAAGATCACGGCAGGTCTGGCCATCATGGAGAGTATCGTGGGCCAGCTTACCCATGCCCGGGAAGATCGTCGGGAGGCGGAGGCCGGCGACGGAGGGTGAGGCCAGCGACGGCGGGTGAGGCCGGCGACGGAGGGTGAGGCCAGCGACGGCGGGTAGGGAACACGGGCACGGCGCCGGCACAGGATCCCCTTGAACGGTGCTCACGGGGCGGGGGTGGGGGTGGTGCTCACGGGGCGGGGGTGGTGCTCACGGGGCGAGGGTGGTGCTCACGGGGTCACAGCGAACCCCGCCCGTTCCAGCTCCGCTTCGGCTTCCCTCACGAAGCCGTGGTCGCCGCCATACCCCTCCCGCAGTCGTGGTAGCGCCTCGCCCAGCACCGCCAAGGCCTCCTCCCCGCGGCCCGCCGCCAGGAGGGCGCGTCCCAGGAATCCCTGAACCTGGGCAATGAAGCGTTGGCCGGGGGGAAGGGCCACCGAGGCCACCTCGTAGGCCTCGGTGAGCACCGGGACCGCCGCGCCCGCACGGCCGTTGCGGAAGAGGAAGAGCCCGTATTCATTCAGCGCCCGCGCCAGATACGGGTCGTCGGTGGCGAGGGTCTCCCGGGAGATTTCCACGGCTTGTCGATGGAGGCTGTCGGCTTCGGCGGCCCGCCCCCCCTGCCGGTCGATGGTGGCCGCCAGGTCCGAGAGGTGGTAGGCGACATCCGGGTGACCTTCCCCCAACGAGGCCACGAAGATGTCCATGGCCTGACGCATGTGGCCCTCCGCCGTCCCATGGTCGCCGAGGCGGACGGCCAGAAGGGCCCGATCGGCGAGCTTTTCCGCCACCCTCAGGGAGCCTTCGCCGTATCGGGATACGGCCCGGGCATGCGCTTCTTCCATGATCTCCCCGGCTTCATCCAGGCGACCCAGCCGGACGAGGTACACACTCAGATTCGAGAGGAAGACGTCCTCGTTGGATCGCTCCTCCTCAGGGAGGGATCGACTGATCTCGAGGGCCTCGCGCAGCCGTGCCGCGCCAGCCTCATACCCCTCCAGGAAGGTGAGGATGGCGGCCTGGTTCGCCAGGACCGTGGCCACCGTCTCAGTGCGGGGACCGTCGACTCGACGATAGACGGCAAGCGCGGAATCGAAGAGGGCGTTGGCCTCGTCGAAGCGCCCCAGGGTCTCGGCCACCTTCCCCAGATTATTCAGGCTTGTCCCCTCGCGGCGGGTGCCAGGCGAACGGTCACCCCGGGCCAGCTCCAGCGCTTCTCCATGAGCCTGCTGGGCTTCGTCCAGGTGACCCAGATTCCAGTAGAGAACGCCCGCCAGATCCAGCGAGGACCAGAGCGGTCCGGGGTCACTGGAGCGACGGCGCAGCTCCACCGCCTCTTCCACCAGCGGGATGGCCGGTTGGGGCAGTCCCATGGCCTGATAGGCCTGCCCCATGACGTGGAGCATCCGGGCTCGGGTGAGCGGGTCATCCCCAAGCTCCCCGCGGATCCCCTCGGACCCCCGATCCAACAGGTCCCTCGCGGTGGCGGGAGGCCCGGGGTGGACATCGGGATTGGCCCGCTCGAAGAGTCCGGCCAGGAAATCGGCCGTGGCCACCGCCTGACGGGCCTCGGTCTGGGCTCGATCCCGCTCCTGGCCCAATTCCCAGGTGTAGAAGGCTACAGTGGCCAGGAAGAGGGCCAGGACAAGGACTCCCGCCCCCACCTCCCTGGCGTTTCTGCGCAGGAACTTCCCGGTCCGATACCCGA
>PWZC01000439.1 GCA_003567615.1 Gemmatimonadota bacterium
GCGGCAAGCTCCCGCTGTCGGGACTCGCGCCGGTCCCTCAGCGCCTTCAGCTCCGAAAGCCGAGCGTGAGCCTCCCGGACGGCGTGAACGGCCTCTCCGGCTCCGGCGAAGGCATCGAGGATGCCGCGCTGCTCCTCGGGCTCCAGGAGCGTCTGGTGTTCGTGCTGCCCGTGAAGATCCACGAGCCGGCTACCGAACTCCCCCACCGTTCCGGCCGTGGCGGGCGATCCGTTGATCCAAGCGCGATTCCGCCCCGCTGCCTGTACCTCCCGCCGGAGCACGAGGAGCCCGTCCTCCGGTTCGAAGCCCGCCTCCGCCAGCCGCTGCCTCACCATGGGGCGAGCCGACAGATCGAATACGGCTTCCACCAGCGCTCGATCGGCGCCCGCCCGAACGGAGTCGGAGGACGCCCGTTCCCCCAGAAGGAGGGAGAGGGCACCAAGCAGGATGGACTTACCGGCCCCGGTCTCGCCGGTGAGCACGTTCAGTCCGGGGCCCAGCTCCACCGCCAGGTCCTGGATGACGGCGAAGTCCCGGATGCGGAGTTCCAGTAGCATGGTGGGAATCTACCCCGCTCTACGGGGCCACCTCAATGGTCGGACCGGACGGAAGGGGGTGGAAAGGGGTCGAGTCCCCTCCCACGGCCCAGTTGAGCTTCCGGCGCAGGGTGTCGAAGAAGGTCTGACCAGGGAAGCGAACCAGTGTGACCCGGTCCCGTCCGGGACGGACCACCACCCGGTCTCCGGGCCCCAGGGGAATCCCCTTCCGCCCATCGGCGGTGAGCACGAGCTCTTCCACCCGATCCAGCGCCTCGATGGTGAGTCGCCCCCGGACCGGCAGGACCAGGGGCCGCATGGCCAGGGTGTGGGGCGAGATGGGCGTCACCACCAGCGACGCCATGTCGGGCACCAGGATGGGTCCACCGGCCGAGAGGGAATAGGCCGTGGACCCGGTGGGCGTCGCCACGATGATCCCGTCCCCGGAGAACTTGGCGATCTCCTCTTCCCTTCCCCCCCACGCCACCGACAGGCGGAGACGCACGACGCGGGCAACGCCCCCCTTGTGGAGGACCAGGTCGTTGAGCGCCCAGACGCTGCTCTCCAGATCCCCGCCGTTTCGGACCACATCCCCTTCCACCGTGCTCCGTCGGTCCAACCAGGCGTCGCCCCGACGGATCTGCTCCATCCCCTCCCGGAGGTGAGTCACCGGCAGGGAGGTGAGAAACCCCAGGTGGCCCATGTTGACCCCCAGGATGGGCGTTCCCAGGGGAACCGACGACGCCCCCCTCAGGAGTGTGCCGTCGCCCCCCAGGGAGATCAGCAGGTCCATTCCCCCGTCACCCACTGCCTCCAGGGGAGACGCGTGGGAGAACACGCCCTCCCGCATGCCGGCTTCTGCGAAGACCTCGGCCTCCCACGAATCGAGGATCCGGCGGAGTTCGGCCAGAACGTCGGCGATGCCTGGAGTCCGGTCGCGACCCACGAGGCCGATCCGACGAAGCGGCGGGACGAGCTGCGGATGTTCCATGGTTCCTCGACCTCGTTGTGACGAGTGCTCAGGCCGACTCCAACGCGGACGGGAAGCCCTTCCGGACCAGCCCTCGCATGCGCTCCCCGATCCCATCCACATCCAACCCGACGCCACGGAGGAGTGTGCTCCGGGGCCCGTGCTCGATGAACTGGTCGGGGAGACCGTGGGATTCGAGTCGTCGCGGATTGGGGAGCCCCGGATCAGAGAGGATCTCCCGGGTCAGGTAGGCCCCAAAGCCGTTCACCACCGTGCCCTCCTCGAGGGTCAGCACCGCGCGATGCCCGGAGAGAACCCGGGCCAGCGTCTTCCGGTCCAACGGCTTCACGAAGCGACAGTTCACCACCGTGGCCTCGATCCCCTCTTCGGCCAGGGCATCCGCCGCCTCCAGTGCCGGAAGGACCATGGTACCCACCGCCAGCACAGCGAGGTCATCGCCTTCCCGGAGGATCTCCCAGGAGCCGTAGGGCACGTCGGGAATGTCGTCGAGGGCCGGTACCTCGGATGGAACCGAGGCCCGCGGCCAGCGGATGGAGAAGGGACCCCGGTCCTGGGAGGTCCCAAGCCTGAGGAGCGCCAGCATCTCGGACCCGTCCTTGGGCGCGGTCACGGTCATTTCAGGGACCGAGAGCATGTAGGCCAGGTCCAGCGTTCCGTGGTGGGTGGGACCGTCCTCACCGGCGATGCCGGCCCGATCCAGGCAGAACACCACCGGGAGCTTCTGAAGCGCCACGTCGTGGACGATTCCGTCGTAGCCCCGCTGCAGGAAGGTGGAGTAGATGGCTACCACCGGCCGGATCCCCTGGGTCGCCAGACCCGCCGCGAAGGTGGTGGCATGCCCTTCCGCGATCCCCACGTCGAAGAAGCGCTCGGGGAAGGCCGCAGCGAACACGCCGGTGCTGGTCCCTCCCGGCATGGCCGCCGTGATGGCCACCACGCGGGGATCCTGCCGTCCCAGGGCGGTGAGCCCCTCGCCGAAAACGTTCTGGTAGCGCGGGAGTCCCCCGGACTTCCGCTTCGCCACCCCGGTGATCTTCTCGAAGGGGGAGGCGGCGTGCCACTTCACGGGGTTCTCCTCCGCCGGCCCGTACCCCTTCCCCTTCTGGGTCAACACATGCACCAGGATGGGCCCACCCAGACTCTTCACCCGGGTCAGGGTATCCACCAGCATGTCCATATCGTGGCCGTCCACGGGCCCCACATAGCGGAACCCCATCTCCTCGAAGAGCATGCCGGGAACCACCAGGCTCTTGACGCTGTCCTCCATCCTGCCGGCCACCGCCTCCACCACGTCACCCAGACTGCGCGGAGCCTTCTGCAGGAGCGACTTCACCTCACTCCGCATCCGGTTGTAGACCGGATTCGTGATCATGGAGGTGAGGTACTTGTTCATGGCCCCCACATTGGGAGCGATGGACATGTCGTTGTCGTTCAGGATGACGATGAGGTCACGCTCGGTGTGGCCGGCGTTGTTCAACGCTTCATAGGCCAACCCGCAACTCATGGCCCCGTCCCCGATGATGGCCACCACCTTCTCGGAACGGCCCTGGAGGTCGCGCCCCGCTGCCATTCCCAGCGCCGCCGAAACGGAGGTGGCGGCGTGGCCCGCGCCGAAGGTGTCGTACTCCGACTCGGACCGGCTGAGGAAGGGCGAGAGCCCCCCATGCTGTCGAATGCTGGGGAAGCGGTCGTTCCGACCGGTGAGGATCTTGTGGATGTAGGCCTGATGACCCGTGTCCCACACCAGTCGATCCCGCGGGGTGTCGAACACGTAGTGGAGCGCCACGGTGAGATCGGCCACCCCCAGGCTGGCACCGAAGTGCCCGCCAAACCGGGAGACCACGTCGATGTGCCGATCCCGGGCCTCCCGGGCCAGGGTCCGGAGCTCCTTGCGGGAGAGGGTGCGGATATCGGACGGCCACTTCACACGGTCCAGGAGAGACACCGGCATCGGCTCCAGATCTGGGGTTCGACAGGGTGAACGACAGAAGGCGAATGAGTAACCGGCGTCGAGCCGGGCGCCCAAGGAAAGCTAACGGTCCCGGGTCACCACGTAATCGGCAAGGGCTTCCAGCGCCGGAGACTCGATCCCGGCATCCGCCAGCGCCGCCCGGGCCTCACCCACCAGGCGACCGGCCACCAGCCGGGCGCCGTCAACGCCAAGGAGCGCCACATAGGTGGACTTCTCCAGGGCCGCGTCGGACGGCGCCTTGCCCAGGGCCTCCGTGTCGGCGGTGGCATCCAGGACATCGTCGGCGATCTGAAAGGCCAACCCGATGGCTCGACCGTAGGACGCGAATGCCTCTCGGGCCGGGTGGTCCAGCTCCGGAAGACCCGCCACCGCCCCGAGCTCCAACGAGGCGGTGAGGAGGGCGCCGGTCTTCCGGCTGTGGAGTTCGTCCAGTTCTGCTCGGCCCAGCGCCCGCCCTTCACCCCACAGATCCAGCGCCTGCCCCCCTACCATACCCTCAGCCCCTGCGGCCCTCGCCAGGACCCGGAGCAGCTCACGACGAGTGGTGTGGGAGAGCCCCATGGCGCCCGAGCTTCGCCAGAGGTGCAGGTGCGCCAGGGAGATGAGCGCCGCCCCTCCCAGCACCACGGCCGGTTCGCCGTGGACCATGTGGGGGGTGGGGCTTCCCCTTCGCAGGGGAGCATCATCCATGCAGGGGAGGTCGTCGTGCATGAGGGAGTAGGCGTGAATCAGCTCAAGGCTCACCGCCAGATCCTCGATGCCGTGACGCGGCGAGCCCCCGAGGGCCTCGTATGCCGCCATGCACAGGATGGGGCGAAGGCGCTTTCCGCCGGTGGTCACCCCCTGCCGGATTGCATCCCTGGTGGGCAGGGGCGCCAGGGGAAGGAGCGCCGCCAGCGCCCGCCCCAGTGCCGCCTCCACCCGCCGGCGCTCGGCCCGGAGAAAGGCGGGGATGTCGAACGCCGCCTCGGCGGTGGAGCTATCCATTCCGTCCCCCCTGGAACGGTCGTACCTCCAGGGATTCCGCTTCTCCCACCAGCTCCTCCACCCGGAGCTCGGCCTTTCGCAGGAGGGCCTCGGTCTGCCGGAGATGGGTGACACCTTCCTCGAACAGCTCCAGTCCGCGCTCGAGCTCCACCTCGCCCCCCTCCAGCTCCGCGACGATGCGGTCCAGACGACCGAGCCGTGCTTCCAGTGAGAGGTCGGCGGCGCTTGCTTCGCCTGCATCGACCTTGCCGGCGGTTCCGGCCGCATCCCCAGTGCCTCCGTTCACCTGCTCATCCATGCCCGCTCGCCTCCCGGCTCTTTGGACTCACGTCTCTTCTTCCTCGACCCGACACGGGACGCCCCCGTCGGCGACCCGCAACCGGAACCTGGTCCCCCCCTTCAACTCCTGGACGGAGCGAAGCACCCGCCCGTCACCGTCGAGCGGTACCGCATACCCCCGTTCGAGTGTGGAGAGCGGAGAGAGGGCATTCACCTGCCCCGCCACCGCCGCCATTCGCTCCCGCCGGACCGCGATGAGCCGGCGGATGGATGCCTCCAGCCGTTCCGCCGCCCGGTCCTGACGAAGATACAGGGGACGGAGGATCGACGACACGCCGGGCCCCAGACGCGCCCGGAGTCCCCGGAGTCGGACCTCCTTGCGACCGACCTGGTCCCGAAGCCCCCGGCCCAGTCGCATACGGGAATCGTCCAGGAGCCCCTTCAGCGCCGAGCCGTCCTGGACCACCGCCTCGGCGGCAGCGGACGGGGTGGGAGCACGCAGGTCCGCCACCAGGTCCGAGATGGTCACGTCCGTCTCATGTCCCACCGCCGACACCACCGGCACCGGACAGGCCGCCACGGCCCGTGCCACCGGCTCTTCGTTGAAGGCCCACAGATCCTCCACGGACCCACCGCCCCGTCCGATGATGATGACGTCCACCTCACCCGAGGCGGCCAGAACCTGAAGGGCCCGGGCGATCTCCACCGCCGCCCCCTCTCCCTGCACCCGGGCACCCCGTAGGAGCACCCGCGTCCAGGGCGCCCGCCGCCCCACCACCGAAAGGATGTCCCGGAACGCGGCTCCCGTGGGCGACGTCACCACGCCCACCGTTCGGGGGAAGGGAGGAAGCCTCCGCTTCCTTGCCGGATCCAGGAGACCTTCCTCGTCGAGCCTCTTGCGGAGGCGCTCGAAGGCCAGCTTCCAGAGTCCTTCCTCGCCCTCACCCTCCAGGGCTTCCACCTGCAACTGGAGCTCCCCGCGGGCCTCATACAGGGTGACCCGGCTCAGCGCCCGCACCGTCATCCCCTCCTCCGGATCCATGGGGAGCCCGGCGGCATCCCGGCGCCACATGACGCAGCGGATCTGGGACCGGTCATCCTTCAGGGAGAAGTAGCAGTGTCCGGATCGGGCCCGGGTCCAACTTCCGATCTCACCCGAGACCCAGAGCGGGGGGAAGGCCTCTTCCAGGGAATGGCGAAGCTGCCGGTTGAGCTCCGAGACCCCCCAGGTGCGAGGCTCGGGATCGGGCACCTGCTCCGCCTCCGTCGGGACCGAGGAAAAGAGATCCAGGGGGTCGTCGCCGGACGAGGTCACGCGGCGGCCCGGGTCAGGGATCGAGCGGCCTTGAGGGTGTTGGAGAGGAGCATGGCGATGGTCATGGGTCCGACGCCGCCGGGGACGGGGGTGATCACCGACGCCACCTCCCGGACCTCCTCGAAGGCCACATCGCCAGTGAGGCGGTAGCCCTTCTCCCGGGACGGATCCGCCACCCGGTTCACCCCCACATCGATGATGACCACGCCTGGCTTCACCATGTCGGCGGTGATGAGATTGGGATGACCGGCTGCCACGACCAGGATGTCGGCCATCCGTGTATGCGAGGCCAGATCCCGGGTCAGGATATGGGTCACCGTCACCGTGGCGTCCCCGCCGGGCCCGGTCCCCAGGAGCATGGACCCCATGGGCTTGCCCACGATGTCGGAGCGGCCAACCAC
>PWZC01000358.1 GCA_003567615.1 Gemmatimonadota bacterium
CAACGCCTACGCCTTCGTCACGGAGGTGGGGACGGGGGAAGGAGAGATGGCCACCTGGACGCTCCCCGACGGCACGGTGGTGCGTCTGGCTCCCAATACCCGCCTCCAGGTCCGTCAGGACTCGACCCAGCGGGAGGTGGTGCTTGAGGGACGGGCCTTCCTTTCCGTGCGCTCCGACCCGAGCCGTCCCTTTCATGTGATCACTCCCGAAGGGGAGGCCAGGGTGGTGGGGACTCGCTTTGAGGTGAATACCACCTCCGGCGAGATGGAGCTTCTGGTAGTGGAAGGCGCCGTCGCAGTGGCCGGCGGGGGGCGTGAGGTGGAGGTGCGGGCCGGCGAACGGAGCCGGAGCCAACGGGATCAGGAGCCGGAGATCGAGACGGTGCGGGACGTAGATGCCCAGATCGCCTGGCTCGGCACCTTCCTGGCCTTCGAGTCCACCCCCCTCTCCCAGGTAGCAGCGGAGCTCGAGACCCGCGTGGGGCGGCCGATCCGGGTCACGGACCCGGACCTGCGGGCCAGGACCCTGACCGGATGGTTCACGGAGGCGGACATGGAGGCAGTTGTGGATGTGGTATGTCGCGCTGCGGCGGTGCGGTGCGTGTCGACGGGAGACACGATCCGGATGCTGCCCTGATGCGGTTCGTTGGTGGAGAACACGTCCGGAAACCCGTGTGGGGCGGGGCGTGTCACGTAGCAGTCGATGTGTATCTGTGCTTCATCCTTAAGGAGGTCGGGCGATGAGATTGTGGATGGCCTTGTTTTCGATTCTTGTGGCCGGCGGCGGCCTCAGTCCGGCGGAGGCCCAGGAGCCGGTAGCTCTGGCGAGCCACGTCGAGGTGACCGGTGATCTAAAGCAGTCCGTGAACCCACTGGACCGGGCGGCGCAGATCGATGCCAGGGGAATGCCCCTGGCCGATGTGCTCCTGGCCATCCGCAACCGGACGGGCGTGGCCATCACCTTCTCACCCTCCCTGGTGTCCGGGTTCGAGCAGGTGGACTGCCGATGCCGGGAGAGCACGGTGCGGGAGGCGCTGGATCAGGTCCTGGCCGAGACGCCCTTTGACTGGGCTTCGGTGGGTCGCGTGGTCCTCATCGAGCGCCGTGACACGGTGGAACCCACCAGGGTGGCGATCTCCGCGCCCGATGACTCTCGCCACCTGACCTCCGGCGAGGTGGAGTCGACGGGACAGAGGCCGGCGCTGGCTCGGCCGGCGGCCCGCACCGGCACCATCGAGGGCCGGGTCACCCACGGGCGCACGGGCCAAGCGCTGACGGCGGTGCAGGTCTTCGTGACCGGCACCCAGCAGGGCGCCAT
This sequence comes from Gemmatimonadota bacterium, assembly GCA_003567615.1. Lineage (GTDB taxonomy): Bacteria > Gemmatimonadota > Gemmatimonadetes > Longimicrobiales > Gaopeijiaceae > PWLA01. Next base: position 1,319 of record PWZC01000358.1, read on the forward strand.
CACGGACAACGCCGGGGCGTATCAGATCTCCGGCGTTGGAGCCGGCACCGTGGAGGTGGAGGCGCAGCTCATCGGCTTTGCCTCGGTCCGACAGGAGGTCACCGTGGTCTCCGGCGAGACGGTGCAGGTGAACTTCCAGCTCACCGAGCGGGCCCTGGATCTGGACGGGATCGTGGTGACGGGCACCGCCGGCGGGACCCAGCGCCGCGCCATCGGGAACGTGGTGGCCACGGTGGACGCCGAGGAGATCATGACCCGGGCCCCCATCGGGAATGTGGATCAGCTTCTGGGGCAGCGGACGCCGGGGGCCATGATGCTTCCGGGCACCGGCCAGGTGGGAACGGGATCGGCCATCCGGATCCGGGGCAACAGCAGCCTCGCCCTGGCCAACGAGCCCATCATCTACATCGACGGGGTCCGGATGGACAGCGATCCGCGTCGGGGTCCGACCCAGCGCGGCGGCGCCAATGTGAGCCGCCTGAATGACATCCACCCCGGCGACATCGCCAGCATCGAGATCATCAAGGGACCGGCCGCCGCCACCCTGTACGGGACGGAGGCCTCCAACGGGGTGATCCAGATCATCACGAAGCGGGGCGCTTCCGGGGCTCCCCAGTTCGACGTGACCACCCGGGTCGGCTCGAACTGGCTCTGGAATCCGGAAGGGCGCACGGGGATGCGGTACATGCCCGACCCCAACAATCCGGGGGAGCTCATCGGCTTCAACGTCTACCAGAACGAGCGGGAGAACGGCCTCGGTGACCCCTTCGGCTACGGGCTCCTCCAGAGCTACAACCTGAGTGTGCGGGGCGGCACCGACGCCGTTCGCTACTTTGCCTCGGTATCCCGGGACGACGACACCGGCATCGTGTCCCACAACTGGGATCGGCGCACCACCCTCCGCGCCAACATGGAGGTGCTCCTCTCCGACAACCTCACCATGACGGTGGGGAGTTCCTACATCACCGGAGAGACGCGGCTGGCGCAGGGCGCCATCAATCCGGACCCTTTCAGCAACCTCATCTGGTCCAACCCCCGGAACCTGAACGATGGTCGCCGTGGCTGGCGCCAGGCGCCGCCGGAAAACTGGGGTGAGGTGGAGAGCCGCACCGACAACAACCGGACCACCACGAATGTGGAACTCCGGTATCAGCCCGTGGCCTGGTCCAATCACCGGCTCATCGTGGGTCTGGACGACAACAGCGAGGTCAGCTCCACGCTCTACCCCCAGCATCCGGATGGCGCCGAGCACGTCTACGGCCAGCTCTCCCTGGGGCAGAAGTCGGTAGAGCGCGGAACGCGTCGCTTCATCACCCTGGACTACTCGGGGAGCGCCCGGGCGAGCCTGGGAACCTATGACTTCGAGACCGCCGTGGGCTTCCAGTACTACCGGACCGAGTCCAGCTTCATCAACTCCTTCGGAGCCCAGTTCCCGGCGGTCCCCATCACCACCGTGTCCGGTGGGGCGGTGCGGGACGGCGGGGAGTCGTTCCTGGAGAACTCCACGGTGGGCGTCTACTTCCAGCAGCAGGTGGGGTGGGAGAACCGGCGCTTCATCACGGCTGCGGTCCGGGCCGACGACAACAGCGCCTTCGGGGTTGAATTCGACGCCGCCATCTACCCGAAGCTCAGCGCCACCTGGGTGATGCACGAGGAAGATTTCTGGCGGTTCGATCAGGTGGAGCAGCTCCGCCTCCGCATGGCGTGGGGCGCCGCGGGTCAGCAGCCCGGTACCTTCGACGCCTCCCGCCTCTACAATCCCACCATCGGGTACCGGGACCGCCCGGCGCTGCTTCCGGCGGCCTTCGGGAACCCTCAGCTCAAGCCCGAGCGGGGTGAGGAGCTGGAGGTGGGCTTCGATGCCAGCTTCCTCGATGGCCGCATCGACCTCGAGTTCACCCGCTACGACCGGCGCATCCGGGATGCCATCGTGAACCGGCCGCTCCCGCCGTCGTCCGGCTTCACCGGGTCGCAGATCGTGAACATCGGGCTCATCCACGCCTGGGGTAACGAGATCGGGCTGTCGGCACGGGTTCTCGAGTCGCCGCGCTTCCGGTGGGAGGTGGACACCCAGTTCTCCACCATGGAGAACGAGATCAAGGACCTGGGAGGCCTGGAGTTCGTGGGCGCCCCGGGGCAGGCCCAGCACCGGGAGGGCTACTCCATCGGTGACTTCTTCATGCGGAACTTCCTGGAGGTGGACATCGACGAGACCGGCCGGGTGATCCGGGCGCTCTGCGACGGGGGCGCCGGTCCCCAGGGGGTGCACCCGGGCGGGGCTCCGGTGCCGTGCGGCGAGGCACCCCAGGTCTGGGTCGGATCCTCCCAGCCCACCTGGCAGTTCGGGATCGGCAACACCTTCACCCTCTTCGAGAATCTGAGCCTCTATGCTCGGGTGGAGGGGAACGGGGGGCATTACCACACCAACACCGAGATCCGGGCCATGCACAATCAGGCCACCACGGAGGCCGTGCTCCGGCGCGACAATGCCTTCCTTCAGGCCATCCGGATCTTCGAGAACGACCGGACGTCGCTCTACGAGGCGGGCTTCCTCCGTCTTCGCGAGGTGTCGGCCACCTACTTCCTCCCCGACAACGTGGCCGCCCGGGTGGGCGCAAGCCGTGGCTCGGTGAGCCTGGGGATGCGGAACCTGGCCATGCTGTGGACGGCCGAGCACGGGTGGAGCACGCCGCGTGACGGGTCCATTCAGGAGCCGTTGGCGGGGATCACCGTGTGGGATCCGGAGGTGCGGTCCACCGGGCAGAGCGCCACCGGCTATCAGACCGTGCTTCCGCCCACTGCCAGTGCCACCTTCAGCGTCCGCCTGAGCTTCTGAGGAGCGTATTCAAGATGACCCATCAAACTGATTCGCCCACCTTGGGGCAGACACGCAGGTCCCGGAGCCGGTTCTCGCCAGCGCGCTTTCTGGGAGCCGGATCCCTTGTCCTCCTGGCCCTTACCGGGTGTGACTCGCTTCTGGATGTGGAGCTGCCCGGCACGGTGGCGGCCGAGGATCTGGGGAATCCGGCCCTGGCCCAGACCCTGGTGAACAGTGCACTCGGACAGTTCGAGTGCGCCTATACGAGCTATGTGGCCACCACCGGCATCCTGGCCGGTGAGTACCGGAACGCCTCGAGTTGGCTGAATGTGAACACGTGGGGATGGCGGGGCCTGGAGCTCTTCACCATCACCGGATCGTGCCCCACCGGTCGGGATGCTACCGGGCTCGGGGCCTACACGCCGCTCCAGCAGGCCCGTTATGTGGCTGAGGAAGCGACCCGGCTCATCGAAGGCTTCGCCGAAAATTCGGTCCCGGATCGGGCGGACAAGCTGGGACAACTGGCGGCCTATTCGGCCTTCAGCTACGTGCTTCTGGGGGAGGGCTTCTGTGAGATGGCCGTGGACCAGGGGCCCCTCATGAGCCGGGAAGAGGTGATGCGGGTGGCGGAGGAGCGCTTCACCACCGCCATTGGCCACGCCCAGGCTGCGGGGAATGAGGGGATCCGCACCATGGCCACGGCGGGGCGGGCCCGCGCCCGGCTGAACCTGGGTGATCTCTCCGGCGCTGCATCCGACGCCGAGCAGGTGCCCCAGGGGTTCGTCTGGAACGCCGAGTACTCCACCGTGAACGGCCGCAGGGAGAACCGGCTCTACAACCTGAATCAGCGGAACCGGGTCCTTTCCGTGGAGCCCGATGCCTACGGCAGCATCATGGTGGGCGATGTGGAGGACCACCGGGTGCCGGTGGAGGATTCGGGGCTGCGGGGGCATGACGGCGTCACCGACCACTGGTTCCAGCAGAAGTACCCCGGCGCCGATTCGCCCATTCCCATGGCCTCGTGGGAAGAGGCGCAGCTCATCCTGGCCGAGGCGCGCCCGGATCAGGCGGTGCAGATCATCAACGGACTGCGGGCGGCCCAGGATCTTCCGGCCCTGGACGAGCCGGTGGCCAGCCACCGGGATCTCATCATCGAGGAGCGGCGCCGGCAGCTCTTCAGCGAGGGTCACCGCCTTAACGACAAGCTCCGCTTTGACATCCCCTTCCCAACGGGGAATAATCACAAGGGTCAGGCGTGGGGACCCATCACCTGCATGCCGCTCCCGGACCAGGAGCGTCAGAACAACCCGAACATCGGGCCGTGAGGACTCGTCAACTGCTAAGCATGGACGCCATGAACAGATTTTCCGACGTAGTGAATCGCTCGGCGCCGGGCTCGCCCGCAGGCCGGCACGCCTCGGGCTTCCCGCGGACTCTCGCCATGACCGCCGCTCTGGCGGTGGCCGCACTCACCGTGACGGCTGCCCCGGCCCAGGGGCAGGGGATGGTGCAGATCGACCCGGATATCCAGGAGATGCTGGACTCGGTCTCCGGGGAAAATCTGGACCGGATCGTCCGGACCCTGGCGGGCTTCGAGACCCGACACGCCCTGTCGTCCATGGACAGTCCGGACCGGGGGACAGGGGCCGCCATGGACTGGCTGGTGGAGGAGTGGTCCAGCTACAGCCCCCGCCTGGAAGTGAGCCGCGAGTGCTTCAACCCGGTTCCCGTCGGTCGGATCACCCGGGAGGTTGAGGTTTGCAACATCATGGCCGTCCTTCCGGGTCGGACGGATCGGCGCGTCTACGTGAGCGGTCACCACGACACGGTGGCCCGTGTGGCGGCGGGGATGGAGGGGCAGTTCGCCGAGAACGATCACCCGGCGCCGGGGGCGAACGACAACGGCAGCGGGACCGTTGCGGCCATGGAGGTGTCCCGGATCCTGGCCCAGAGTGGGCTCGAGTTCGATGCCACCCTGGTCTTCATCGCCTTCGGGGCCGAGGAACTGGGGCTCTTCGGAGCCCGCTACCATGCCCAGCGCGCCCGGGCTGAGGGGATCCAGATCGACGCGGTCCTGAACAACGACATGCTGGGCAACATTGTGAGCGGGGACGGGCAGATCAACGCCACGGTGCTGCAGCTCTTCGCGCCTCCGCCCGACGACTCGCCGGCCCGGGAGCTGGCCCGCTACATCCACCGGGTTGCCGGCGCCTACGTGCCGAACCACGAGATCCGGCGCGTAGCCCGGGAAGACCGCTTCGGCCGGGGCGGGGACCACACTCCCTTCAACAACTTCGG
>PWZC01000357.1 GCA_003567615.1 Gemmatimonadota bacterium
GCCTCTGCCGCCACCTGCAGGGGCGCCGCCGTCTCGTCGGTGGCCTGGGCGAATCCGTCGGGGCCCAGCGCGCTCAGCGCCACGGCGGCCACACCCATGTAGAGAATGGTGACGACGCCCAGCGTGACCCAGATGGCCCGGGGTATGGTCTGGCGGGGCTCCTTCACCTCTTCTCCCAGCGTGGCGATGCGTCCGTAGCCGGTGAAGGCCACGAAGAGGAGCGCCGTGGCGTGGAAGAGCGCGCCTGTGCCGGCGTCGCCCAGGCCGGTGAAGATGCCGGGGAGGAGGCCTTCGCCGGAGAGTCCCTGGCCGGGCTCATTTACGCCACTCCCGGAGGTGGCCGCTTCGGCGCCGCCGAAAACGATCGGGATCCCCGCCGCCAGAAACCAGGCGAACAGGAAAAGGGTGATGGTCACCACGGCCAGATTCACCCGGTTCGATCGGCGGATGCCCCCCGCCACCAGGAGGGTGACCAGGATCAGCGTGGTGGCGCCCAGCATCACGAGTAGCCACCCCCGGGCGGCGCCCTCTCCTGTCAGGAGGAGGAGGGCGCCACCCACCCCCAGCGCCGCTGTGGCCGCCGACGCACCCTTGGCCAGGAGGAACATCCATCCGGCGGTGAACCCGAGGCTAGGCGAGAGGAAGCGGTATCCGTACTCGTAGGTGCCCCCACTCACCGGGTGGGCGGCGGCGAGCTGTGCCGAGGAAAGGCCGTTGGCCAGCGCCAGAAGGGCGGCCAGAGGGAGGGCCAGGAGGATCCCGGTGCCGGCCACCCCGGCGGCGATGCCCAGGGAAACGAAGAGCCCGGTTCCCACGATGGACCCGAGCCCCATGCCCACGGCGCCGGGGAGCCCAACTTCCCGTCGGAGCTCTCCGTTCAACGCAGCCCTTCACCAGGCTGCACCACCGTACTGCGCTCCGCCGGTGGACCCACCTCGATGAACCACATGTACTCGGCGGCGTGGCAGTCGTTGCAGGCGGTGGTGAATGCGTCGTATTCCCGAAGGATGTCATCGGCGTTCCCGGCGTCCAGCGCGGCCCGGAAGCGGTCCACCGGCTCACCGAGGAAGTGCTCCCGCGCCGACTCGGCCCGGCCGGGGCGGCGGATGATCCCCCTCTCCACAGCGCCGGCGATCTTGTCGGCCTGGTAGTCGGCGTAGGCCCAGTTCTCGTCGACGATGGCCCAGTGGAGTTCCCGGTAGCGGTGGGCCCCCTCCCACATGCTGGCGCTGAAGCCCGCCATCTGGTCGCCCACCTGCTGGAACCGCTCGTCCACCGTTCCGGAGATCCAACGGGAACCCCCTTCCCCCTCTCCCACCATTTCCACATGGGGAGCGGCATCGGCGCAACCCACGGTGGCAAAGGTCAGGGCCAGGGTACCGGCGAACAGGGGAGAGCGGCGAAGGGGCAGACTCGTCATGGGGCGATCTCCAGGGTCTCGGAATTCATGATTCGAACGCCGGCTCCTTCCAGTTCACCCCGGAGCACCTCGTCTCCGGAGGGGTCCACGGAGCGGGTCAGATCCCAGACCAACACCGTGTCGAAGCCGGCAGCGGCCGCATCCTCGGCCGTCCAGCGGACACAGTAGTCCCTGGCCAGCCCGCAGACCACTACCCTCCGGGTGCCCCGCTCCCTCAGGTATCCCGTCAGGCCGGTGGGGGGGCGATCGCCTCCCGGGCCCCAGTTGTTCCGGAAGCCCGAGTAGGAGTCCACATCCGGATCGGTGCCCTTGCGGATCACGGCGTCGACCCGGGTCCAGGGGAGGTCCCCAAGGAGCTCGGCGCCCGGCGACCCCTGGACGCAGTGGTCGGGCCACAGGACCTGGTCGTGGCCGTGGAGTTGAATGACGTCGAAGGGTTCGTGACCCGGGTGGGCCGAAGCGAAGGAGGTGTGACGAGGCGGGTGCCAGTCCTGGGTGGCCACCTGCAGGGCAAAGGCATCGGACTCCATCAGGCGATGGATGCCCGGGAGGATGAGGTCACCTTCCTCCACGGCCAACCGGCCCCCGGGGAGGAAGTCGGGCTGCACATCCACCACCAGGAGGGCGGTAGTTCCGGCGTCGTCGGACATGGGGGACCTCCGGGCTCGGGGGAAGGAGACGGACGTGTGCGCTACCGGCTCTCCCTCCGACGGGTTCCGGCTCGGCGCCGGGCCCGGCCCTCGCGAGGTGCCGGAGGGTCCTCCACAGGATCGTGGGTGAGGACCCATACCAGCATGACGACGCCCAGCACGCCCATGAGCCCGGAGAAGATCTGGGAGAGGGTGAGGTCCATGGCCACGGTGCGCTCGTCGCGGACGAACATGAGGCCGAAGCGGATCCACCCGTAGAGGGCGATGAAGGACCAGGTGATCACGCCTGGGCGGGGGCGCAGTCCCTCCCGGAGGAGAAGGAGGCCCCCGGCCAGCCCGAAGTTCTTGACCATCTGGTAGAGCTGCGTGGGGTGCCGGCACTCCTGGGGCGGCGCAGCCATGTACTGGTTCTGCGAATAGTCCACACAGAAGGGACCGTCATAGGGCGTCCCGTACATCTCGGCGTTGATGAAGTTGGCGATACGCCCCAGTGCCAGCGCCAACGCCACCGGCACCGCGATCCGGTCGGTGATGCGGTAGATCCCGATCCCCCGGCTCCGGGCGAACCAGATGACGGCCAGGACGATTCCCAGCAGGCCGCCGTGGAAGGCCAGACCCCCGCGCCAGACGGCGATCCAGGCGCCGGGATCGAAGCCGTAGCGGTCGAACTCGAAGACGAAGACGTGGAAGAATCGGGCCCCCACCAGTGCCGCCACGATGGCGATGAGGACAAAGTTCTCGGCATCCACCTCGGTGAGGTTCCGGATCCGCTGCTGCCGGGCCGCGTTCCGGAGGGACCACCAGGTGAAGAACATCCCCAGCATGTAGGGAAGGGAGTACCAGCGGACCCCGAAACCCTCGCCGATTCGAAAGAGGAAGGGATCGAAGTTGTGAACGATGGGGTCCACGAGCCCATCTCCTGGGGCTGGAGGCCGATGGGGATCCCGTCCCGGCCACGGACGAGGCTGGACAGGCGGGGCTCGGGCCGAGCCGCCAGGGGGAAAGCCTCTCGCCTGGCGGAGGTCCTGTCAACTACCGGGACCGACCGGTTGGACCGATTCCCCAGGCCGTCAGCCGGATCCCTCCTGGTGCGCCAGGACGTCGGTGATCTGGCGGATCAACTCTTCCCAGTCCTGGAGCTTGTTGAGGACGGGAACGCCCAGATCGTCCTCAGGGGGTGCCCCACCCGTGAGGATGAGCACCCGATCCGCCAGGTGGGGGTGTCGGCGCGAGAGGGTGTCGAAGAGGTGTGCCCCGGAGATGGAGCCCAGATGGAGGTCCAGGAGGATGATCTCGGGATCCCACCGGGCTAACTCCTCCAGCAGATCTCCGCATCGATCGCGCTGCGGGATGTTGGGCAGAAGGACCCGCGCCCCTTCCCGCTGCAGTCGCCTACGGAGTACCCGCCGCAGCGCCGCGTCGTCGTCCAGCACGGCGATGCGGACGCCGGGGGGAAGCTTTCCTCCCCCGTCGCCGGAGAGGTCGTAGCCCGAGTCCTCCGTCGATCGGGGAGGCAGGAGTGGCATCCACATCCGGAAGACCGCTCCTCCCATGCTTCCCGACGAGGAGAGGAGCTCGATCCCTCCACCCAACTGCTCGCAGGCCCACCGGGAGAAGGAGAGTCCGAGGCCTGAGCGGCTGTCTCGGCTCGATGTGAAGGGCTCGAAGAGAACCGTCTCCAGGGATTCAGCAACTCCGTTGCCGTCATCCTCGACCGTGATCTCCAGGGTCCTTCCACCGTCCACGGATCTTGCCCAGACCCGAATCGTGCTCTCGGCATGCCGGGAGGCATTCCGTATCAGATTGCCCAGGGCCCGGGTGAAGAAGGTGCGGGGACCGGCCACCCTGCTCCCTCGCGGGAAGTGCATTTCCAACGAAACCTCGACCCGAGGGGCCGAGGAGAGCCATCGCTGAAGAGTCTCCTCCAGGAGCGGACCCACCGGCCAGGCGGGCTCGGGTGGCGCTCCCGACCCGCGCACACTTGACAGGATGTCGCGGATCATGCGCCGGAGCTCCCGCGTGTCTTCCTGCACCCGGGCCAGCTCGGCGGAGTTGCTCCGGCCCATGGAGGCTTCGGATCGGGCCACCGCCAGACGTCCCTCCACCACTGAGAGCAAGCCTCCGAGATCGTGAAGGAGTTCGGACGAGATCAGTCCCAGCGACTCGAGTTCCCCGGCTCTGCGGGTCGCCGAGCCGTCGGCTTTGCCTTCTCCGGATTCTTCCACTGGTACCCTCTCTCCCCTGGAGTCCCACGTCCGCCCCGTCATCGCTTATCCGCTCGGTCATCGCGGAGCTGGGCCAACTCCCGGAAGAATGCTTCCGACACGGTCTCGAAGGCCCCCATGCGCCTGAGTTGGGTGGGGGTATACGGAACGACGGAACGGATGGCGCGGCGCAGGGCCTGATCCCCGGAATATCCACAGGCCAGTCCGACGCTGAACACCGTGTGACCGGGGTCGTCCAGGAGGGCCGAGGCAAAGAGCACCCTCATCCAGAGGAGCAGGCGTCGGGGATTGGGGAGCTGGGACCGCTGGCACCACCGGAGAAGGGTGGAGGGGGAGAAGCCCAGCGTCCGGGCCAGATCCTTGGGATGCCCGCCCGTCATGACCGTTTCGACCGCAGCGTCAATGAGGGACCGGGCCCGGCCGGTGAGCGGGGCGCCTCGGTCGTGGGTCAGAAGCCGGCGCATGTGCTGGGCCCGGGCGGTCAGGAGCCGTCTCCGAATCGATTCGGCCGTCACGTCCTCCTCGGTCTGGAGGATCTCAGCCACGCCCCAATCCCCCAGGAGCCAGAGGTCCCGGTACCGGGACGGGTCAGCGTCGAGGGCGGCGATGACCGTCGCCGATGGAAAGGCCTTGAGCACGTTGTAGAGGTGGGGAGACGGCCCACCGTTCCGCTCCTGTCCATGATACGGATCCACCAGGATGACGGCGGCCGGAGGAGCCTCGGCCACGGCTTCCCTGAGGTCGGACCACTCATCCACTGTCGCCAGTTGGAATCGGGTCCTCGATACCCGTTCCAGCCTATCCCGAAGGAGGCGATCCGGGTGCAGAACAATGAGTGGACGGGGCGCTGTCTTCATAATTAGACGGAATACGTTTGGTTTTGGGCGATAACGGATTGTGGGTGGGTGTAGAGACTGACCGATACTGAGGGGCGTGGATGACCCTGTCCACCGACGAACCACTCATTACAGACCGGAGTCAGTACCATGCGCCCCTTCCGCTTCTTTGCCGCCATCGCCGCCTTTGTTTGCCTCGCCGCCTGCAGCGACCTGGGTCCCACCGGGGTCGAAATCGCGGACGATTGCGCCCAGGGGTCCCTGGTGCAGTGCGGGTACATCGGCTCTGACACCTGAGGCGGCGGGGAACACTGGACAGGGCTCATACGGTGACCGGCTGAGCCTGTAGCGACTTCAGGAGCTCGCGGGCGAGTTGGTCGGCTTCCGGCTGGGCGCTGGAGGATCGGTTCACGGACCGGTTTTCCAGCGCCGCCTGCTCCGCCCGGATCGACTGGAGCAGGGCTTCGGCTTCGAACCGGACAAGGCTCTCACCTCTGCGTCGGGCCATGGTCTCGGCGCGTTGGGCAAAGGCGCGAGCCTCATCGAAGCGAGCCATGGCGACAGCACCGCGCGCCACCTCGGACCAGGCATCGGCGATTCCCGGTCCGTCCCACCAGCGTTCCAACTCGCCGACGGCCCAGTCGAAGGCCGCCTCGTCGCCGAGATGGCCGGCAGCCCTGGCCAGCGAGCCGATGGCGATACCCCGATAGATCTCCCGAACCCGGTCCACCGTTTCACGAAGGACCGGGAAGGCGTGCTCCACATCGCCACGCTGCATCCAGAAGACGGCGATGTCGTGAGCGAGGTGCGGGAGATTCCGGTGCTCGGGCCCGAAAGTGGCTACCGCCTTGGAGGCGTAGGCCACGGCGCGAGTCGAGTTGCCCGCCTTGTCTTCCAGGATGAAGAGATCCTGGAGGGTCATGGCCTCCAATTCCTGGAGCCCCTGCCTCACCGATCGCCGGAGCGCCTTGACGTAGCTTCGACGCGCGGCGGGAAGCACCCCTCGACGGAGCATCATCTTTCCATGACCCAGGTAGGCCCGGATGTAGGTTTCCCAGTCCCCGGCCTGTCGGGCGAGCCCAACGGCTCGTTGCAGCCATGACTCGGATCGGGAGTACTGGGCGAGGTCCCGGGTCGCTCGTCCCACGGCCAGGGCGAAGCGGGCATTGGCGGGACAGGTCAGGGCGGCGGCCTGGAGGAATTCCAGCGAGGTCAGGGGAGCATCGACCCCCTCGGCCCAGCCTGCGACGCGCCGGCAGGCCAGACCCACCAGCTCCGGGTCGATCC
>PWZC01000362.1 GCA_003567615.1 Gemmatimonadota bacterium
CCCCGATCACCGGTGCCCGGCTCCACACCTCTTCGGAGAGAGTGCCATCCACACGCGGCGCCTCGGCTCCCCCGATGCGAAGAGCTTCGACCCGGACGACTCCATCATCCACCTCACCCCCCGGAACCGACTGGGCACCCACCGGACCGGTGGGTGCCAGGGCAAGGCCGACGGTGAGGAGCAGCGCGGCCGAGCCCCTCACCGGAGTCCGTTGAAGAGCAGCGGCCAGAGCCCCACGGTCTGCCCCCGGAAGTTGGGCTGGAATCCGTACAGCAGGACCGACCCCTCACCCACCTCCGCCTCCACCAGCGCCGGCATTCCACCGATGAACTCCTCGCCCAGCACCCATCCCGCCAGGTGGGGATTGCCCTCTCCGAAGGTGCCGAGCACCCGGGCCCGGGGATCATTCACCTCGAAGGCCCGACTCGTCCGCCAGTACCACGCCATGAACTCGGCGGGCACGCCCTCCCGGATGGGATGGGCCGGATCCAGATCCAGGCGAAGGATGGAGCCGGGGATGAAGAAGTCCTGGGGCGGGAGGTCGGCCACGGCGTTCCGGATGTCCAACTCCAAGGCGTCGATGGCGAAGTCGGTGGCCTCGTCGATGGCCACCAGGCGCCCGCCGCTCTCCACGAACGTCCGTAGCGCGGTCATTCCCTCCCGGCCCACGCCACCGGCGTATGGGGCCGGCATGACGTCGTCGCTCCACCCGTTCAGGATGGACTCGGGGGACTGGTCCTGGAAGATGATGACGTCCCAGCGAGCATTGAGGTTCCCGTCCCGGAGATCCTGATTCCGGACTTCGTCGTAGGCGACCCCGGCTCCGTCGAAGAGCCAGCGGGTCCAGCCCTGGGGCATGGGCTCCTGATAGGAGCGGTAGAGGCCGATGCGGGGGGCGTCGGGACCGGTGAGGAAGGCCGGAGCGTCAAAGCGCGGTTCCGTCACCATCTCCATGGGGTTCGAGAGCGATACCTCGCCGTGGGGGAACGATTCAACCGCCACGGCTTCCAGGTTGAAGAGGAGGGGAAGGGCGTGGGCGGTGGCATCGTAGGGCCGGATCGGAGGACCACCGGGATACTCCCGGAGATCCGGGTACTCCTGGATCTCCAGCATGGTCTGGGCGAAGGCGGCGTAGGGCTGCTGCATGGGGATCACCCAGGAGCCCTCGGGGAAGCTGCGAGCCGAGCCGTTCAGCGCGTCCGCCACCTGGAAGGCCGACTGGGCCTCATGAACCTCCACGGCTCCCGTGGTGAGAACCCGGAGGAGGTGGTGGAGCCCCACCTCGTTGTCCTGCCCGGCGGGAATGACCCAGGCATCGGGCCACCGCTCCCACCCGGCCACGGCATCCCGGTGGATGTCGGCGAAGTTCCGGAGCCAGAAGGCGCGGTTTCGGGCCGCGTTCCGGAGGAGGCCCATGGCCCCGGCCTCCAGGTAGTCCACGATGTCGTCCAGTCCCCAACGCCCTCCCTCCCAGGGAGCCGGGAAGGTCACGCTCATCACCCGCGGGTCATAATCCCGGGCCGGGCGGAGGTCGTCCATGGTCTGGAACATGGGATTGGCGAAATCGTCCAGACGTGCGGCCTCCGAGAGGATCCGGATGCCGCCGTGGTAGTGCATGTAGGCCCGGGCCGGGGTGTAGATGTCGAAGATGGCGTTGGTGACCACTCCAGTGTATCCGCGCCGGGTCATGTCGGCGGCGATGTCCATCCCCAGGGCGTTGAAGCCAGCCACGATACGGGGATCCACATTGGGCTCCACCGGATCGATGTAGGGCGGGATGAAGAAGCGGGCTCCCTGGTTCCCCATCTGGTGGGTGTCGTAGACGATCTGGGGCTTCCACCGATTGTGGGCGTGGATCACCGTATTCCGGGTTTCGGGCTGGGCAAAGAAGAACCAGTCCCGGTTGTTGTTGTGCCCGGTATACTGGTGGTAGAGGCGGGGAAGGGGGGCCGCCTCGAATTCGGTCCCCTTCCACTGGTGCCACCACTCGGCCATCATCTGCGTCCCATCGGGATTGAGGGAGGGGATCAGGACGATGACGGTCTCGTCCAGGATGTGGAGGATCTCCGGGTCCTGGGACGAAGCGAGGGTGTAGGCGAGGCGCGCAGGCATCTGCCCCGCGCCGATCTCGTTGGAGTGGATGTGGTTCGTGAGGAGGACGACGGTGCGGCCCTCCTCGATGAGGCGATCGACTTCGGCCTCTCCGGAGGTCCGGCGCGGATCGGCCAGGAGGTGCTGGATCTCCAGCAACCGGTCCAGGTTGCGGTGATTGGCCTCGCTGGTGATCACCAGTTGGAGGAAGTCCTCGCCGAGGGTGGAGTGCCCGGTGGTCTCGATGGTCACCCGGTTGCTGGTCTCGGCCAGACGCTGATAGTAGGCCGATAGTTCGTGCCAGTCCGCCATGGTCCCGTCGGCCCCGATCTCATGACCGAAGTGCTCCAGCGGGGTGGGGATACTCTGCGCCTGAAGGGCAGCGGGTACGACCACCAGGGCTGCGGCGGTCAGGGATAGAGCGAGGCGACGTCTCATGGGTTCCGGTCGGTTGGGGTCCTGGAGAATGGATGCCGTCAACCTATGCGCCTGCGAGGGTCGTCGCCAGAACCCCCTCCCACCTCCACCGAGCCTGGAATCCCTACCGGCGGAGCGCCTCGCTCTGCCCCGGGATCAGCGTCCGTCCACCGCCACCATCTGGATCTCCACCAGCGCCCCTCGGGGCAGGCCCGCTACCTCCACGGTGGCCCGGGCCGGGTAGGGAGGGGCAAGGTAGCTCCCATAGATCTCATTCATGGCCCCGAAATCGGCCAGATCGGTGAGAAAGACCTGGGTCTGCACCACATGCCCGAAGTCCATTCCCGCCGCCGCCAGCACCGCCGCCAGATTCTCCATGACCTGCCGGGTTTCGGCCTCGATTCCCCCCTCCACCATCTGGCCGGTGGCGGGATCCAGGGCGATCTGTCCGGCGAGGTAGAGCGTGCCCCCGGCGCGGATGGCCTGGCTGTAGGGACCGATGGCCTCCGGGGCGTCGGGACTCTCCACCGCCTCGGGCGGGGTCCACTCCGGGAAATGGGGGTCGGTGTCGGGAACGGGTCCACATCCCATCGCGAGGGCCAGGAGGAGAGCCGCGGTCAGGTGGAAACGGGTCATGGTCAGGCGACTCCGTAACGAATGGCGTGGCGCACTCCGTCCACGAAGCGCTCCAGCTCTTCCATGGTGGTATAGACAGACGGACTGATGCGGAGCCCCCGACAGTCCGGGTGCCCGATGGGGGTCACGATGATGCGGTGACGGTCCCAGAGGAAGCGGGCCAGATCCCCGGGCTCGATCCCGTCGATGGCCACGTTGGCGATTCCGGCGGCGAAGCCCGGGCGCAGACTGGTGTTCAGGCTCACCCGATCCTCTTCCAGGAGCGCATGGGCCCAGGTGTTCCGGAGGTGCACCAGCCGAGCCTCCTTCCGGTCGGCTCCGATTCCCTGGTGGAAGGTGAGGGCGGCTCCGATGGCCAGATAGTTGGGGGCGGGGTGGGTGCCGATCTCCTCGAACTTCCGGATGTCGTCGTCCATGGTCTCGGGCGAGGCCATGAGGGGCCAGAGCTCCGCGATCCGGTCCTGGCGGACGAAGAGGAATCCTGTGCCAAAGGGGGCGAAGAGCCACTTGTGCAGCGACGTGGCGTAGTAGTCGCACCCCAGGTCATCCAGGCTGAAGTCGAAGTGGGCGAAGGCGTGGGCGCCGTCCACGATGACCGGGATCCCCCGGCTCCGGGCCATCTCCACCACCGGCTTCACCGGGAGGATCTGCCCGGTGATGTTGATCATGTGGCACATGAGGATGAGACGGGTCCTGGGGGTGATCTCCGCCTCGAACCGCCGCACGATCTCGTCGGGATCCTCGGCGGGGACCGGGATGGGGAAGGTCTTGAGCCGGATCCCCTCCCGACGCACGCGTTGCTCGAAGGTGGTGAGCATGCGGGGGTAGTCCTGATCAGTGGTCAGGACCTCGTCGCCGGGCTCCAGATCGATCCCGAACTGACAGATCTGAAGTCCTTCCGAGGCATTCCGGGTGATGGCCATCTCGTCGGGTCGACAACCGAAGGTGGCGGCCAGGCGCTGACGGACGCCCTCCTTCTGTGGCTCCAGGATCCGCCACATGGTCTGGACCGGGGCCTCGTTGGAGTAGGCCAGATACCTGGCCATTGCCTGCTGCACTGCTGCCGGAGCGGGGCTCACCCCCCCATTGTTCAGGTTCACCAGACTCCGGTCCACGGTGAAGGCCTGCTGCACCTCCCGCCAGAGGTCCTCGTCCCGGGCCACGGCGGCGGGGGCGCGTTCCTCTCCTCGGAAGAGGTCGGCGACTCCCTCCAGTCGGGAAGGCTCGAGCCACGCTGCCGGTGCAGCCAGGAGGGACGGGGGACGCACGAGACCGGCAGCCCCGGCCAGGGAGGCACCAGCCACGGTGGAGAGGAAGTGGCGACGGTCGGGCATGTCGAACTCCGGGTGCGATGGGCATGGAACCGGGACGTATGGCCATCATGCCACGTCCCCATGCGCGTGGCAAACCGCCCCTACCTGCACGGGTCCTCCCGCGCCCTACCTACACGGAGGGTGGGAAGGAAGGCGTGGTCACCCGGCCGAGTCCAGATGAACCAGTCGAGGGGTCAGGGTCCCGTCGTCGGCCAACGTCGCCCGAACCATGCTCACGGGAAGATCGAAGCGGCGCGGTCCACAGCTCCCGGGGTTGATGAACCAGCACCCCTCCTTCTGCTCCAGGAGGGGCCGGTGCGTGTGGCCAAAGACCACTAGATCCGCCTGGGGAAAGGCGTTGGCCAGGGCCGGCGGGCCGGGGGTGCCGAACTGGTGCCCGTGGGTCACCACCACCATCAGATCCGCCAGGCGAGCCCGGGCCACCGGCTCGAACCGGTCCCGGACGTCGAATCCGTCGGTGTTTCCCGGCACCACCGTAACCGGTGCCACCGCCTGCAGCTCCGCCAGAAGCTCCAGCGGACCCAGATCACCGGCGTGGAGGATATGATCCACCCCGGTCAGCTCGTGGAAGAGGCGGGGGTGGGGTCGTCCGTGGGTGTCGGAGATGATGCCCAGTTCCATGGAGATGGTCTGCCGTGTGTGTCAGGGGGTTCGGTCGGGTGGTGGGAGAAACACCGCCCGAAGGAAATGTTCAGCGATCCGGCGGGGAGTGAAGCGGGTCACCGTCTCCCGGCCCGCCGCGCCCATGCGGTCACGAAGCACCGGATCCCGCAACAGTTTAAGAATCGCCTCAGCCAGGGAGGCCGGGTCTTCGGTGGGTACCAGGATCCCGGTGCGCCCATCGTCCACCACCTCCGGGGTCGCACCGGCCCGAGCCGCCACAATGGGAAGCCCGGCCGCCATGGCCTCGAGGAAGACGATCCCGAAGGCCTCCTGTACCGATGGAAGCGCGAAGACCAGGGACTCCCGGTACGCCTGCCGCACCTGGGCGGCCTGGGAGATCGGACCCGTGAACTCCACGGCCGAAGCCAGCCCCAGATCCGATGCGAGCTGCCTCAGGGCGGGGAGCTCAGGACCTCCACCCACGACCCGGAGGCGTACCGAAGGTATGGCCCGCCGCACGGCAACCATGGCACGGACGAGGGTCGCTGTGTCCTTGCGGCGATATTGCCGGGCTACCGAGAGGACCGTGGGACGTCGGTCCCGCCCCAGAACTCTGGTTCTTTCCGCCTCCCACGGGGCCGGATCCAGCGCCTCGGGCACAACGGCCACACGGTCCGGAGAGAGCCGGTAGCTCCTGACGGCCCGCTCCGCCGAATAGCGACTGGGGACGATGACGCGGTGGGCCCGGCGTGCGGTCATGGCTTCAAACCGGGCCACTGTCTCCAGGATCAGGGTCTCATTGGGCGCCGCGAATCGGACCTCGTCGGCAGCCACCCCCTTGAGGCTGGCCACGAAAGGTCGATGGGGTCTGGGCTCCAGGAAGACTCCGTCGAAGTCGAAGCCCACCACCAGGTCCACCTGTCCCAGTGAAGCCAGCCGCTCTTCCACCTCGAGATTGAAGTGGAGACGCCGGGCAAGAACCTCGTCGGGCGATTCCCCCGGCTTTCCCGGAGGCGGCCGAAGGAGGTCGACCCGGTGCCCCAGTTCCCGGAGCCCCGACGCCAGGACGACGATGGCGGCAGCCGTGCCGGTCCCCTCGTAGGGGGCCGTCTTCCACGAATCCAGGAAGGCGATGTGAAGTGGGATCTCACGTGGGACGGAGCTCATGCCCGGACGCCCTTCTTCATAACGGGGCGCACCGGGCTCAGGCGCGCCTCGGATGTTCCCCGGGTACGCTGCAGGATGCGGCGCAACCCCCGAGCCCCTAGCGGGCGGCGTCGATGCGGGCGGCCAGGATGAAGTCGTTCTCGCTCAGACCGTCGATGGAGTGGGTC
>PWZC01000446.1 GCA_003567615.1 Gemmatimonadota bacterium
CCCAGCTCGAACCCGGCCGCCACGGCGAGGGTGTCGGGCCCGGGGGCCCGCTGGCTGTCGCCGCAGGCGACGACGGCAAGGGGGAGCAGGGCGAGAAGGGAAGAGCGGGCAACGCGGGACATGCGGAAACCTCGGTTCGGGAATGTGGTGGGCTCGACTAGGGCGAAATGTAGCGGACGCGAGGGGTTTCAGAAGGGGGCCGGTCTCAGGCGGCCTGGGCCTGATCCGACACCAGGATGTCGAGGGAGCGGATCAGGGTCCGGGTCAGGGGTTCAGGTCCCACCCGGGTGAGGGAGAGGGACAGGGGCATCATGCGACGGACCCCCACCTCCACCTGCCGATCCCGGAAGGGAGCCTGGAGGGCCGTGAGTCGGGGGTTCGCCGCCGCCCGGAAGGTGAGGCGCCCACTCCGGTCCCGGACGAAGATCCGCTCCAGGCCGAGCTTCCGACCGAGAAGACGGAGGATGTGGGCGTCCAGGAGTCGATCCACGCTCTCGGGCAAGGGACCGTAGCGGTCCACCATCTCGTCCCGGAGCGCCTCCACCTCCGGACGCGACTCGAGCCGGGAGAGGCGACGGTAGAGGTGGAGCTTCTGGGACGAGTCGGCCACGTACTCGTCGGGGATGAAGGCCGAGCCCGCCAGCGAGACGTCGGGCTCCGGGAACTCCTCGGGCTGACCCGCGCCGCGCCGGAGCCGGCGGACCGCGTTCTCCAGGAGTCGCAGGTAGGTGTCCATCCCCACGGCATGGGCGAATCCGGACTGGTTGGCACCGAGCAGGTTGCCGGCTCCCCGGATCTCCAGATCCCGGAGGGCCACCTCATAGCCGCTCCCCAGCTCCGTATGTCGCTCCAGAACCCGGATGCGCTGTCGGGCGTCCTCGGTCATGGCCTCCGGGACCACCAGATAGCAGTAGGCACGCCGGTCGGAGCGCCCCACCCGTCCCCGGATCTGGTAAAGCTGCGCCAGGCCGAAGTGGTCGGCCCGGTCCACGATGAGGGTGTTGGCATTGGGCACGTCGAGGCCGTTCTCGATGATGGACGAGCAGACCAGGACGTCAATCTTCCCCTCGATGAAGCCCGCCATGACATCTTCCAGGGGACCGGGCTTCATCTGGCCGTGAGCCACCTCGATGCGGGTCCCCGGAGGCGTGATGCTCCGTACCCGCTCGGCGGTGGTGTGGATGGTCTCCACCCGGTTGTGGAGGAAGTAGACCTGACCGCCTCGATCCAGCTCCCGGGCCATGACCTCTGAGAGAAGGGCGTCGCTCCAGGGGATGGCCTGGGTCGAAACCTCCAGCCGGTCGCGAGGCGGCGTCCGGATGAGGGAGAGGTCCCTGAGCCCCCCCAGGGAGAGCTGAAGGGTGCGGGGAATGGGGGTGGCGGTGAGGGTGAGGACATCCACCGACGCCCGCATCTTCTTGAGGCGCTCCTTGTGCTTCACGCCAAACCGCTGCTCTTCGTCCACGATGAGGAGGCCCAGTTCGCGGAATCGGATGTCCTTGGAGAGGAGCCGGTGGGTGCCCACGACGATATCCACCTCCCCACGCTCGATCCCCAGGATGATCTCTTCCTGCTCCTTCCGGCTCCGGAAACGGGAGAGTCCCGCCACCTTGACGGGGAAGTCGGCCAGGCGCTCCTCGAAGGTCCGGCGGTGCTGCTCCACCAGGATGGTGGTGGGCGCAAGGACCGCCACCTGCTTGCCGTCCTGGACGGCCTTGAAGGCGGCACGCACCGCCACCTCCGTCTTCCCGAATCCCACGTCGCCGCAGATGAGGCGATCCATGGGCTGGGGCTTTTCCATGTCCCGCTTCACTTCCCTGGTGACCCGGGCCTGGTCGGGCGTGTCCTCGTAGAGGAAGGACGATTCCATCTCCCGCTGCCAGTGGGTGTCCGCCGAGAACCCGAAGCCTTCTCCCAGCTCCCGCTCGGCGTACAGATCCACCAGCTCCTGGGTCATGCGCTCAACCGCCTCTTCCGTCTTTCGCTTGAGCGTCTTCCAGCGCTTCCCCCCGATGCGGTGGACCGAAGGAGGCTCGCCCCCGTCGTCTCCGCCGATCCAGCGCTCCAGCAGATCAAGTCGGTAGACCGGGACGCGAAGGACCTCCCCTCCGGCGTACTCC
The DNA here is from genome assembly GCA_003567615.1 of Gemmatimonadota bacterium. Taxonomy (GTDB): domain Bacteria; phylum Gemmatimonadota; class Gemmatimonadetes; order Longimicrobiales; family Gaopeijiaceae; genus PWLA01. Next base: position 2,121 of record PWZC01000446.1, read on the forward strand.
ACGGCCAGGACCTCCAGCGCCTCACCCCCGACCTCGATGCGTTCGAGTCCCTTGAACCGGCCGATTCCATGGTCCATGTGGACCAGGTAGTCGCCGGGGGTCAACTGAGCCATGTTCTCCAGCGCCACCGCCCCGCGGAAGCTGCGCCCCGACCGGACCCGACGAGATCGTTTGAAGATCTCGTGATCCGTCAGGACCCGCATGGCCGGTACGGCGTCGGGGAGGAGGAAACCGGCCTCCAGCGAACCCACGCCAAGGTGCACGCCTGAGAAGGTCGCCTTCCGCTGCGTCAGGATCTCCTCGAGCCGCTCCACCTGGCCGTGGTTGTCGCAGAGGATCACCGTTCGGGCGCCCCGGGCCTCGCCCTCCCGGAGGAACGCCTCCAGCCGGTCCATCTTCCGTTCGATCTCAGGCGGTGTGGACGAGCCGAAGGAGGGCTTGGTACCCGGTTCCGACGTGAGTCGGAGGACCGGGAGGCGGCGCAGGCGGCGGGCGGCTTCGTCCGGGGGCGTCAGGATCCGCTCCGGAGGAGGAAGGGTCTCACCCCCTTCCTCCCGATCGGCACGGATGCGCCGAGCTTCGCTCCAGTAGGTCTGGAGGGTCTCTTCCCAGTGCCCCTGCTCGAGCCCCACCAGGAGGCTCTCATCCGGAAGGATCTCCAGGAGACTGCGGAGGGATCCGGTACCGGTCTCGGCCTCGGTCACGCCCGCAGGCTCTCCTTCCGCGGCGCTCTTGAAGGAGGCCGGAAGGATCTGGACCTTCTTGAGCTCTTCGCGGGACCGCTGGTTCGAGACGTCGAAGAGGCGGATGGACGAAATCTCGTCACCCCAGAATTCGATGCGCAGGGGATCCGGGTGCCCCAGGGAGAAGACGTCCACGATGCCTCCGCGAACCGCCAACTGTCCCACCTCCTCGACCAGGGGGGTGCGCACGAAGCCCATGGCCTCCAACTCCTCCAGGAGGAGTGTGAGCCCCACCTCGTCCCCCACCTCCAATTCCAGGCGGAGGGTGGCGAGGCGATCGGGCATGTCCACCCGCTCCTGGAGGGCGCGGGGTGTCGTGACCAGGATCCGGGATTCGCCCGCCAGAAGCGCCTCCACCGCCTCTACCCGCAGACCGCCGATGCGCGGGTCGTCCTCCGCCCCGTAGAAGCGGGCCTCGCCCTGGGGATAGAGGTGGACGGCACCGTCGCCAAGGAGGGAGAGGAGGTCCGCCTCCATGCGCGCCGCCCCGTCGGGGTCCCGGGCCACCACCACCAGATTGCGCCGAGGGTGTTCCAGGTGGAGTCCGGCGAGGAGCGCGCTGGCCGCCGAGCCTACCAGCCCGCCGGCGGCGGCGTGGCGACCTTCGAGGGGAAGGGAGTCGGAGACCGCCCGGAAGGCGGAGGTGGATCGGATCCCTTCTAGAACCGGGTGGATACGTGAGGTCACGAGTTCCCGTCAACGGCGTTTGGGGCGGGGCCGTCCGGATCGTTCCGGGCCGCCACCCACCCTTCCATGAGGAGGAGAAGGAACGCCGTCGCCAGGAGCGGGCGCCAGACCTCCCGACCTCGCCGGTCGCTGGTCACTCCCCGCACCCAGGCACGACGATCAGGCGCCCCCTCGGCTCCCGATCCCAATCGCTCGGCCGCCTGGGCCGGCGTCAGGAAGGGCTCCGATGTGGGAGCGGCGGCGTTCACCACCGCCGTTCCCAGGAGGGCGCCGGTCTCGTCCCGGAACCCGTAGATCCCCGGTCGTCCCGTCTCCGCAAACCCACCGATACCGTCGGTAGCCCGCCGGGTTCCGTCCGGAGCTTCCACCTCCGTCGTTCCCGAAGGCAGCGCCAGTGGCGTCCCGGCGACGACGTCCGGAATCGCGGCCCCACCGGCCAGGATGTCCAGGGCACCGGAGACGAATGGGAGCATCCCCACCGATGTGGGAAGGTCGGACCACACCGGATCCGCCGGCGACGCCAGGAGGAGCACAGCGGGACTGCGCTCTTCCGAACCCGAGTCCGCCGCGCCGGAGCCCGCCGTACCCATACCCCCGACGTGGAGGATGGCCCACGGTGTGCCATCGGAGAGCACGGCCACCTCGATCCCCGCATCCGAGCCGTTCGACGGGGGCATGAGGCGGTAGCGGCGGCGCACCTCCAGGCCTTGCGGTAGTCCGAGTCGAGGGTCGCTCCGGTCCACCACCACCGGAGGAAGGTGATCCGCCAAGGGCTCCAGGGTCCAGGGGACACCCAGCTCCCGGAGTCGCCGGTTCACGCCGCCGAGATCGGCCGGGTCGGACGGGGCCAGGAGGAGGGTGGGAGCGGACGGAGCGCCGGGCGCCGGTCGGCCCGCTTCCAGCGAGATTCCTCCGGGTCCGGGCTCGATCCGTTCCCGCTCCGCCAGGAGATCCACCGCCGCCTGCAGGTAACGGCCGGGGTCCCCGCGCACGTCCACCCTCGGGGGAGGGAGTACGGGAGCCGCGAAATGGCGCACATCGTCGGCGCGAAGGGGGTCCGGGTCCAGTTCAACCCGGCCTGCCAGCCACCCTTCTCCCCGGGGGGGCAATTCGACCAGCGCCTCTCCCCGGTCGTCGGTGACCCCCCGGGAAACGAGCTCGTCTCCCACCACCACGCGGAAGGGCTGTCCTCCCTGAGGTTCTCCGGTGACCTGGACCGAGAGGGAGATGGGGCGCCCGGCTCGGGGCGCAAGACCACCGTCCACCTGGGCCCGGGCCACTCCTCGATTGGTGGGGAGGTCCAGGGCCGGTCTGCCGACCAGGAGGGGGATGGGCGTGTCGTCCTCCACCGCCGCGGGGGGTCCGGACGACGGTAGCGTTCCCGGTGCCAGGAGGGACACCACGAGAATCCTGCGGGGCTCGGCGGAACCGGTGCGGAGGAGGGCTCGAGCTCGGCTGACCGCCGCGTCCAGGTCTCCGGCCACGGCGGTGCCGTCCATGGTCCGGATGCGGGCCGCCGCCGCCTCGCGATCCAGGGGAGGAGCGGGGCGCCACGGCTCTCCCGTAGCCAGGACCCAGACGCGGTCATCGACCCCGAGCCGGGCCACCGCCTCCATGGCCATCTCCCTCACCGCCTCCAGCGCCCGTTCCTCGCCCACGACGGAAAGGGAGGAGAGCCCGTTGTCCACGATGAGTGCGACGCCGGCAGGGGGCTGGTCCCCCCCGGCCAGGGGAAGGACCAGACGCGCTCCGGCCAGGACGAGAAGGGTGAGGACAAGGAGGCGGAGGGCCAGGAGGAGGAGCCGGCGGAGCCGCACCATTCGGGTCCGCTCCCGGAGGGTGCTGCGAAGGTACCGGAGAGCCGGGAAGGCTTCGACCCGGGTGTCCCGCTGCCGGCGGAGGTGCAAGAGGAGCGGGACGGCCAGCGCCGCCGCGGCCAGGAGGAGGAGGGGGGCAAGGAAGGTCACGGCCGCGTCATCCCATGCGCCCCCGGGCCCTCACAACTGCCTTGAGGGCCTGCTCCAGGGGCTGGCCGGTATCCACCAGGTGATGCTCCACCCCTGCCCCTCCGAGGCGGCCCCGCCACCGGGCCACCGCCTCCTCGACCTCGACACGGTAGCGCCGCCTCATCTCGGTGACGTCGACCCGGAGTTCATCCCCCGTCTCCGGGTCGCGGAACAGCACCTGACCCCGCCCCTGGAGATCCCGCTCGCCCGGGTCCATGAGGTGGAGGACGACGACCTGATGCCCCCGGTGTCGCAGGAAGCCCAGGGACCTGAGGAGCGCATCCTGCTCCATGAGGAGGTCCGACAGGAGAATCACCAGACCTCGACGGCGGAGCTTGAGGCCCGCCGTGCGCAGGGCCTCCGAGGGATCGGTGGCCGTGCCCGGTGCTGTGTCCCGGAGCCGCCGAGCGAGTTCGGCCCAGTGGCCGCGACCACCACGGGGCGCGAGCCAGCTCCGGATGGTCCCATCGAAGATTCCCAGGCCGGTGCGATCGCCCTGGCGCAGGAGGAGGAGGGCCAGGGCCGCGGCCAGGAGTCGGGCCACCTGGAGCTTGGAGGGAATGCGGCCCGGGTCCGACGACCAGTCCATGGAGGCGCTGACGTCGAGGAGGAGGTAGGCCCGGAGGTTGGTCTCGTCCTGATACTGCTTCACGTAGTAGCGATCCGACCGGGCGTACATCCGCCAGTCGACGTGGCGGATCTCATCGCCGGGGCGGTAGTTCCGGTGCTC
>PWZC01000109.1 GCA_003567615.1 Gemmatimonadota bacterium
GCGTCAGCCGGTGGTGCCTCCTGGAAGTAGGCTCGGAGGGCCGAGAGCTTCTCCGAGGTGCGGGTGGTGGAGTCCAGGGCGGTGAAGAGTCCGGTGAAACGCCTCATGACCCGTCCTCCCCATCCCCATCCCGGTCCTCGCCATCCTCCCCGGCATCGGGCGCCTCGGAACCGTCCTCCCCCTCGAATCGGGTGGGGACGCTCCACGCATCCCATCCTCCCTCCTTCAGGAACCGGACGGCCGGCCCGGTGGTGCCGTGGGTCAGCCCCACCCGTTCGGCGCCGGTGGCCCGGATCGCCGTGAGGAGCCCCGGCCAGTCCACATGGTCGGAGAGGACGAACCCCCGGTCGCCCCCTCGTCTTCGCCGGGTTCCGCGAATCCGCATCCAGCCCGACGCGAATGCCGTGGATACCTCGCCAAACGTTCGGATCCAGGGGGTCCCCCCCGCCGACGGGGGGGCTACCACCAGGGCACGGCCCTGGGCGGCACGGGCCGATTCCCGGTTGGCTCGGAGGACGTGGGGGAGTGGCACACCGGCGTCATGGAAGGGGGGGAGGAGGCGATGGACGGCTCCGTGAACGAGGATGGGACCGGGCGCCTCCGCTGCGCTCTCCGTAAGCTTCAGGTGAATCCCGGCCAGCAGGCGCTGCGCCTTTCCCAGCGAATAGCCGAAGAGAACGGAGGTCCGACCTCGCCGGGCGTTGTCCGCCCACCACTGCAGGATTCCGCTGAACACCGTCGCGGGGTCGGGCCACCGGTAGACGGGGAGTCCGAAGGTGCACTCCGAGATGAAGGTGTGGCAGGGAACGGGTTCGAACGCCTCACACGTGGGATCGTCTTCCAGCTTGTAGTCTCCCGATACAACCCACACCTCCCCCTCCACCTCGATACGGACCTGAGCCGACCCCAGGATGTGTCCGGCAGGATGGAGCGAAAGTCGCGCGGAACCCACCCGGATCTCCTCGCCCCAGGCAACGGTGTCGATCGGTGCCGTGGAGCCCAGCCTTGTCCGGAGGACCCCGGCCCCCGATTCGGAGGACAGATATCGGCCACTGCCGCCCCGGGCGTGGTCGGCGTGGGCGTGGGTTATGACGGCACGCTCCACCGGACGCCACGGATCGATGTAGAGATCCGCCGTCGGCACGAAGAGGCCTCGTTTTGTCACCTGCACCAACTCTTCCTTCACCTGACGGCTCCTTTTCGAACCCTTGCCATCGGTGGGCAGACGGCGCCCGACTCGCGCCGAGGGAACCCCGAAGGCGGGACTGTGTTCACGTTGTGTGCAGTGTTTGTCCAGGGATAGTTGACAGCGTGTTCGTGAACGTGCAAACTACCCGATCAGATCGAAATTCACCCGGCTTTACCCTTCCCGAACCCAGGACAGTCATGCAGGGATACAACTCCGAACTCTTTCTGACCACCTCGGAGACCGCGGATCTCCTCGGTGTACATCCGTCCACTGTGAAGCGTTGGGCCGACGGCGACGGCCTGGAGGCGGACAAGACGGTGGGGGGACATCGCCGGATCTACCTCAGGTCCGCCCTCTCCTTTGCCGAAGAGCGGGGGATCGACACCTTCCTCACCCCCTTCGCTCCCTTCGAATCCCACGTCTGGCTCGCGGTTCGGGATGCGAAGGACCACCAGGACTTCCAACGAATTCGCTCCCTGGCCCTCGGGTGGCTGATTCGCGGGTACCCCCGGCGGGTCACTGCGCTCTTCCACGAACTCATTTCCCGGCCGGATCTCTCCTTCGCGCAGGTGTGTGACGAGGCCATTCAGCCCTTCATGGCCGAAGTGGGCACGGCCTGGCGGGAGGGGCGGCTTCGCATCGGCGAAGAGCACATGGCCAGTCAGGCCATTCTGGAAGCGCTGATCCAGTTCAGTCCCCGGAACCGGTTGGAAGATCCCGATGAGGAATCCGGCTCCGCTCGACGTCGTCCCGTGGCCGTCGTCGGCGCCATGGAGGGTGACCACCACCAGATCGGCTCCATGTGCATCCGCGTTCTCCTGGAGCGCGAAGGGTGGCAGGTCTTCTTCCCCGGGGCCAACACGCCGGCCGAGGAGTTCGCGGCGCTGCAGCGGGCGCGCTCCGCCGATCTCGTGTGCATTTCCACCTCACCCCCGGCCACCGGCGCCAACATGCGACGGGCCACGGAACTGCTCCGGGAATACTACCGTCCCGCCCACCCGTACTCGCTGGTGTTCGGCGGAAGCCAGGTCAGAGCCCAATCGGTATTGTCCGGCGACCTCCCATTCCGTAGCGTAGAGCTTTTCGAGTCTGCCCGAGAATTCACCGAGTGGGTGCGCGATCGTTGGGGAGGCGCAAAGGAAAAGGCATGGATGGAATCGGCGTGAACACGGCACGGACCGGGGGGGTGCGGTCTCCGGAGGGGATCGGCCTCCTTAGCTTCCTGGGTTTCACCTTCATCGCATTGGCAGGCTATGGGATCTTCGGCCTCAGGCCCTGGAACCTGCCCATGCACATCGATGCGGTGGTCTCGTTCTGGGAGATCTCCAACCAGTTCTTCGCACAGTTGCACATCATCCTGGGAACAGTGGTCCTGGGGATCCTCCTGGTCCGCTATGCGGGGTTCAGGTGGTTCCCGGCCTTTGTCCTGGTGTATGTCTTCTCGTTCCTGAGCGAGTACTTCGGGACGGGATACGGCATCCCCTTCGGACACTACTCCTACACCGAACTGCTGGGGTGGAAGATCGATGGGCGAGTCCCCTGGGTGATCCCCCTGAGCTGGTTTCTCATGGCGGTTCCCTCCTACGCCCTGGCGCGCGTGACCTTTCCGGGCCGTGGAGGGCGCTGGCCACGAATCCTCTTCGCCGCCGTCCTCCTTACGCTCTGGGATCTGGCGCTGGATCCGGCCATGAGTTATCAGGCACCGTTCACCGGTCCCCTCTACTGGGTGTGGGCCGACACCACCGCACCCTACTATGGAATGCCCTGGGTGAATCTGGCGGGCTGGGTGGGAACGGGAATCGTGCTCATGATCTGCCTTGAGTTCACCGGGGCCGACGACTGGACGGATTCCCTTTCGCTTCCGTGGCTGACGGCCTACTATGCCATCACCGTGCTCATGCCTTTGGGAATGATCATTCTCGAGGGTCTCTGGGTCGCGGTCATCACCACCATCGTCGCCTACATTCTGGCGTATGGGCTGCACGTCTGGGTTGCCCGACGCCGGTCGAACCCAGCCCTCGAGCCGGGGGATCGACCTGTTCAGGAGGTTGCATGACGGGAAGCGAAGAGAACCATCCAGTGGCGGTTGGGGCCTCGTTCCGGCCGGACCCCGCCTTCGTGGATGCTCTTCGTGCCACGGCGTCACGGCTGGCCGGTGAGTTGGATCTCCCGGGACCTTCGCTGGAAGGAAAGCTCCTCCGCCCAACGGTGGCGCGGGCCGCGGCGCCTCCCCGCCTCCATACCGATCCGGCTTTCCTGTCCGGTGCGCTGGCGATCCAGATGGTTCACGAGGCGTCCATCCTCCACGACGACATCCTGGACGATTCCCCCACCCGCAGGAACTCTCCGTCCGCCATGGCCCGACACGGGATTGCCCGATGTCTGGTGGAGGGAGACCACCTTCTCACCGCCGCGTACCGGGTCGCCCACGTCACCGGCTCCCTGGCCTTCCTGGGTCGGTTCACCCGGGCCGTGGAGCGTACAGTGGCGGGCGAGCGGGCGCAGCACGGGGCCCGTGGGCGCGTTCTCTCGGAGGCTGAATATCAGGAGATCACCTCGGCCAAGTCCGGTGAACTCTTCGGATGCGCCGTGGTCCTGCCCCGTCTGCTCGCTGCCGGAGGCGACGACCGCGGGGCGGGAGCCGTCTTCGACCTGGGTGTCCGCCTCGGACGATTCTACCAGATGGTGGATGACTTCCTCGATCTCTGCCCACAGGCTCGCCTCGGTAAGACCCCCCTGCAGGACTATCGTCAGGGGAAGTGGACCTGGCCCCTGGCGGAGGCCGGCCTGGATGGTTTCGAGCTGGACGATACCGACCTCTATGTGCGTCTCTTCAGTCGGATCCAAGGAGGAGAGACGCCCATGCGAAGCGCATTCCGGCGTCTGGAGTTGGAGGGGGGGCGCATCGGCCTTGCGTGGGGGCGGGCATTCCGATCGGACAATGTGGTCCCTGAATTGATCCGGGGTTGGATCCGGGCCGCCGAGTCTACCCTCCAGGTGGAGGAGTCGAGAACCAGGTCTGAGGGCGGTGGCTCTCAGGGTGGTGGCGGGACTCCGAGCCTCTCCCCCACCGTGTCGTCTCCGTTGGAGGGTCTATCCACCCCCGCAGCCGTGGAGGCGGTGCGCAGTCAGGCCATGGATCTCGGCGGCGCAGGGGACTGGATCCGATACTTCAGCCGGCATTCCCGCTCATTTCGTTTCTCCGCCCGGCTCTTTCCGCCGGAGGAGGGGCGGCTCGTATCGGGGATCTACGCTTTCTGTCGCTTCACCGACGACCTGGTGGACGGCTCGCCCGACCTGGAACCCGCCGAGCTCGACGCTCGAATCGATGCTTGGCAGGAGTTGATCCGGGAAGCCTACGCCACCGGGTCGACGGGGATTTCCCTTCTGGATGAAGTCATGGGTGAGACGGCCCGGCGAGGAGTCACCTCTCTCTACGCCGAGGAGCTGGTTCGGGGAGTGGCCATGGACATCCGGCCCCAGGAGTACCCCGACCTGGAATCCCTGCGTCGCTATTCCTACCGGGTGGCGTCGGTGGTGGGCCTCTGGCTGACCGAACTCTTCGGTCGCTCGGACCCCTGGGTGTTGCGACGGGCCGAGGCCATGGGGCAGGCCATGCAGATGACCAACATCCTCAGGGACGTGGGCGAGGATCTCCGACGGGGACGGCTGTATCTTCCCTTGGACCATCTGGATCGGTTCGGCCTCACCCGGACCGATCTGGCGGGGGCGGCGGCGGGGAAGAGGGACGTTCCGGCGGCCTACGGTGAGTTGGTGGAGACCCTCATGCGCCGCGCCGAGGAGGACTACGCAGCGGCGGTGGCGGCGATTCCGGCCCTCCCCCCCTTCTTTCAGCGGCCCGTGGCGGTGGCAGGCCACGTCTACCGGGGCATCCACCAGGAGATCCGGGCCAATGGCTACGACAACCTTCGCCGGCGGGCTTACACCTCCTTGTACCGGAAGGTGGTGCTGGGCGGGCAGGGTCTCTGGGGCCTACGGGTTGCTCGCCGAAGCTACGCTCCCGATCGAAGCGTGGGTGTCCTCTTCCGGGATCCCGCCGTCAACTGATCGGTCTGCCAGGGCGGGGCACCCCGGTTCAGACCGGTTCGGCCCGGCCCATCATCAGGGGACCGGAGCCGGCGCCTCCTGCTCGCGCAGGATCCGTTTCTCAGCCTTCCGCACCGCCTCCCTCACGCGGTAGAAGGTGTCCGGTGTCACCGAGATGGAGTCTATTCCCGCTTCCACCAGGAAGGGGGGGATCTCGTCGGGGTGATCCGAGGGCGCCTGCCCGCAGATTCCCACTTCCACCCCCTGGGCCGAGAAGACCTTCACGGCGTGGCGGATCAGCCGTCGGACCGAAGGGGAGCGGGCGTCCACCGAGGGTGTGTAGCCCTCCAGGTCGTCGCGGGAGACCGCGTAGACGGTCTGCACCAGGTCGTTGGAGCCGATGGATGCTCCGGCCAGCTTCATGGTCCGGATGAACTCTTCGCCCTCCAGCACGTTGGAGGGAATCTCCACCATGAGGAAGAGGGGGACCCCTGAGTCGGGTCCCAGACCGGCGGCTTCCAGATGTTCGACCACGTTGCTCCCCTCTTCCGGACTCCGGCAGAAGGGCACCATGATCTGCAGGTTGTCCAGCCCCAGCTCGTCCCGCACGGCCCGAAGCGCCCGGAGCTCCATGTCGAAGGCCGGCGTGAACCGGGGATCCAGATAGCGGGCGGCACCACGCCATCCGATCATGGGGTTCTCTTCCCACGGCTCGAATAGTCGGCCGCCCAGGAGGTCCCTGTACTCATTGGATTTCAGGTCCGAGAGGCGGACGAGGACCGGCCGCGGGTGGAAGGCGGCGCAGATGAGGGCGATTCCCGAACGGAGGCGGTCCACGAAGAAGTCGCCGGGCTCGGCGTACCCCGGAGTTCGCCGCTCAATGGCCCGCAGCAGGGACTTGAGCTCTTCCGGGTCTTCGGCCTGGAGCTGCTCCAGGAATGGCTCCAACACCGGCGATACGTCCCCGGTGTGGGCATACCGGGCCAGCGGGTGGAAGTGACGGAGCGCCAGGGGGTGGATGCCCACCTGAGCGGTGAGGATGAA